>NZ_VRVC01000145.1:0-12008 GCF_008040005.1 Methylobacterium sp. WL19 | reverse complement strand
GCGCCGGTCCTGTCGCGGCGCGGGGCGTCGCTGGCAGCGTCGCGGGGCGAGGCCGGCGACGCCCCGATCCCCGACGCCTTCGCCCTCGGCCGCCCGGCCCTCGATGCGTTTCCACGTGAAACCTGGGCGCGCCTGCTCCAGGCCGAATGGCGCGCCGGCCCGCCCGCGCATCGTCATCCCCTCGGCGATCCGCGCCTGCGCCGCGCCCTGGCGGCCTATCTCTCGGCCGGGCGCGGAGTCGCCTGCAGCGAGGAGGCGGTGATCGTCACCGCCAGCATCCGCCAGAGCCTGCGCCTCCTGGCGGAGCTTCTGCTGGAGCCCGGCGAGGCGGCCTATCTGGAGGAGCCGGGCTTTCCCGGCCTCGCCCATGCCCTGCGGGCCGCGGGCCTGCGCACGGTCCCGGTGCCGTGCGACGCGGCCGGCTTCTCGATCGCGCGGGCGCGGTCCCTCGATCCCGGAGCGCGGCTCGCGGTGGTCACGCCGGCCCAGGGCCATCCCCTCGGCGACACGATGAGCCTGGAGAACCGCCTCGCCCTCCTCGCCTGGGCGGAGGCGGAGGATGGCTGGATCGTCGAGGACGATTACGACGGCGAGTACCGCTATGCCGGGCGGCCGCTGGCACCGCTCCACGCCCTCGACCGGGCCGGGCGCGTTCTCTATGTCGGCAGCGTCTCCAAGGTGCTCCTGCCCGCCCTGCAGATGAGCTACCTCGTCCTGCCGGAGGCCCTCGTGGAACCCGTGCGCCGCGCCCTCACGGGTAGCGGCGGCTTCGCCTCGATCCTCGGGCAGGGCGCGCTCGCCCGCTTCATCGCGGAGGGCCATTTCGCCGCCCATCTGCGCCGGACGCGGCGTCTCTACGGGCAGCGACAGGCGGCCCTCGCGGCGGCGATGCGCGACCATCTCGGCGATGTGCTGGAGGTGCCGCCCCGCGACGGCGGCATGCATCTGGTGGCCCGCCCCGTCCCCGGAACGGATTTCGACGATCGCCTCGCCGTGGAAGCCTGCGCGCGTGCCGGCATCGCCACCACGGCGCTCTCGCCGCATTTCGCCGATCCGGCGCGAGCCGAGCAGGGGCTGCTTCTCGGCTATGCCTGCGTGCCGGAGCGTGCCGTCATACCGGCGGTGAGACGGATGGCCGAGGCGCTGAAGCCGAGAGGAGGGAAGGCCTGACGACGGTGTCGGCCTTTTCCCGAGACGATCGACATCCGGCCGGGAAGCCATCCGCCAAGCATCTTTTGCAGGAAATCGTCCCTCACAAAGGGGGAGTGGATCAGTCGTGCGACTTGGAGGCTTGCACGTGTGGCTCTCCAAACCATCGACCGCACTCAGCCCTCGATTTCATAACATTTTTAAATATTCTTTATGCGTTCTCGCCGAGAGGATCGAACCATCGTGGCCGATCAGGGTACCGGCATGTCTTTCAAATGGTTCAATACACTCCGCGCCCGCATCGTTGCGGTCGCCCTGGCACCGTGTCTGGCCTTCGGAGCCGTGACGGCGATCGCGGTCTCCGACCGGGCGACGCAGCGCAACGAGATGATCCGCGTTGAGGCGCTGGCCGACCTCGCCACGCGGATCAGCGCCTTCCTGCACGAAATCCAGCGCGAGCGCGGCGCGTCGAGCCTGTTCATCGGCTCGAAGGGGAGCCAGTTCGCGCCCGAACTCGCGGCCCAGCGCGGCCGGACCGATGCCGGCATCCGCGACCTGAAAGCGGCCCTGGACGATCCGGCCTTCGGACGCCACCGGCAGGCGCTCGAACAGGATCTAGCCAGGCTGGCAGACCAGCGCCGCCGCATCGACGCGCTGGAACTGACCGGGCCGCAAGCCGCCGCCTTCTATACCGGACTGGTCTCGGAAGGGCTCGCCGTCGTCCGCGAAATGGCGGGTCTCGTCGGCAATGCCGCCATCGCGGGGCGGGCCTCGGCCTATTCGGCCTTCCTCACCCTGAAGGAGCAGGCGGGCCAGGAGCGCGCGGCGGGGGCCGCCGCCTTCTCGGCGGGTCGCCTCGACCAGCCGGCCCTCATCCGGCTCGCCGGCCTGGGCGGCGGACAGAGCTCCGCCGAGGCACGGTTCCGCGCCGGAGCGGAGGCTGACCAGGCAGCTCTGCTCGACGCGGTGGAAGCCTCCGAGGCCGCCCGTGAGACGGCGCGCCTGCGCAAGCTCGCGCTGGACACGGCTTTGGGCGAGACGCTGTCCTTCCGCGACGCACCGCTCTGGTTCCAGCTCGCGACGAAGCGGATCGACGGCCTGAAGGGGGTCGAGGACCGCCTGAGCGCCGATCTGGTCGCCGCCGCCACCGCGACCCGGACGGAGGCGGAGAGCGCGCTGCTGGCCTGGCTGGTCGCCGGCCTCGCCACGTTCCTGCTCTCCGTGGGCCTCGCCTTCGGGCTGGGCGGCGCCATCGCCCGGCCGCTGACCCGGATGGCCTCGGTGCTCGATGCGATCGGCCGGGGGGACGAGGATGTCGCCGTGCCCCAGGGCGGCCCGCACGAGGTCAGGGCACTGTCGAAGGCGGCGGAAGCCTTCCGCGACAGCGTCATCGAGCGCCGGCTGCATCGCGCCGAGCAGGAGCGTCTGGCGGCCTCGGTGGCGGCCCGGCAGCGGCAGGCCGTGCTCAGCCTCGCCGACGAACTCGAAGCGGCGGTGGGCGGCATCGTCGCCACGGTCTCGTCCTCGGCGACCGAGCTTCAGGCCACCGCCCGCAACATGAGCGCCACGGCGACGCAGACGGCGGCCCAATCCACCAGCGTCGCCGCGGCGGCCGAGGAGGCGGCGGCCAATGTCGGCACCGTGGCGGCGGCGGCCGAGGAACTCGGCGCCTCGGTGAGCGAGATCAGCCGGCAGGTCGACGGCTCGGCCGACCTCGCCCGCCGGGCGGTCGGCGAGGCGAACCGGACGGCCGACCTCGTCCAGGCGCTCGACGGCTCGGTCTCCCGCATCGGCGACGTGGTCGTCCTGATCTCGCAGATCGCCGGCCAGACCAATCTTCTGGCGCTCAACGCCACGATCGAGGCAGCGCGGGCCGGCGAGGCCGGTCGCGGCTTCGCGGTGGTCGCCGCGGAGGTCAAGGAACTCGCCAACCAGACCGCGCGGGCCACCGACGAGATCAGCCGGCAGATCGGCCTGATCCAGGGGGCGACCGGCGAGGCGGTCAGCGCCATCGGCGACATCACCGCCCGCATCCGCGAAATCGACGTCGTGGCAACCAGCATCGCGGCGGCGGTGGAGCAGCAGGGCGCGGCGACCCAGGAGATCGTCCGCAACGTCGCGGAAGCCTCGAGCGGAACGAGCGAGGTGACCGCGAACATCGGCGGCGTCTCCCAGGCCTCCGAGGAGACCGGCGCGGCGGCGAGCCAGGTGCTTTCGGCCGCCGCCGAACTGTCCCGCCAGTCGGACCGCCTCGGCACCGACGTCGCCCGCTTTCTCGCGACCGTGCGGGCCGCCTGAGGGGGCGGGCCCGTCGTCCTGGGCCCGCATCTCGGCATCGTCGTTGGGGCGGGCGCGAAAAGCGGGTATTCTGCGCCGGCAATCAGACGGACAGCCCAGGACGCGCGATGGACAAGGACCCGACACATTCCAGCACCGCCGCCCATGCGGTGTTCGACGTCGCCGCCGCCGTGGCGACCCTGCCCGAGGCCTGTTCCACCATGGTGGCCGACCATCGGTTCGTCGATCAGCCGGCGGCGAGCGCGCGGGTGTTCCGGGTCTATTCCCCCACCCCACCGCACAGCCACGCCTCCTGCGACGAGTATCTCTACGTGCTCTCGGGCCGCTGCATGATGAAGTTCGCCGACGAGCCCGCCGTCGAGGTCGGGCCGGGCAAGCTGGTGATGTTCCAGCGCGGCGTGGTGCATTCCGTGCCGGAGATCCTTGAGGAGCCGATGGTGTTCCTCTCCGTCGATACGCCCCGCCGCGAACCGCGCGACATCCGCTTCGTCTCGGACGGAACCGGCACGCCCGACACCTTCATGCGCCAGTCGCAGCAGGCCCAGCAGCAGTAAGGCACACGCCCTTCCCCTCTCCCCGCCGGGCGGGGAGAGGACGTCGTCCTCCCCTCGTCGGGAGGCGACGTGAGACCGCCAGGGCGAGGGTGAGGGGGTCTCTCCGGGTGTGGCTCCTTCGGCCAAGCCCCCTCACCCCCGGCTGCCGCCTCGCCGCGCCGACGACGGGGTCGTCGCGGCCCTCTCCCCGCGTGCGGGGAGAGGGGAATGCGCGCCGGCCTTCGGGCCGAGCCGCCGCCAACCGATGACCACCCCCGTGACCACCAAAACTCCGGCGAGCAGGTTCAGCAGCCATTGCGCCGCGTCCCTGGCGGGCGGGTGGCCGACGAGGATTGGCAGGTCGAGGCGGTGGAGCGCCGTGAACAGCCAGCGGTTGACGCGGCCGGAGCGGTCGAGCCGGTTCAAGATCTCGCCGCTCTGCGGATCGACGTGAAGCCAGGTGGCGGCCGGGTCGGCGAAGCGCAGGCGCAGGATGGGGAGCGTCCCGCTCGTGAGGGGTGACCAGTACAGGTCATGAGTGTCGAGGCGCTCTACGCCCTCCAGCCTCGCACCCGCCATGGCGAAGCCGGCCGCCGCCGCGATCCGGGCGGTCGAGGGTGCGTCTCCGATCACCCGGCCGCCGGTGCGGTCGAGCCCCGTCGCGACCCAGTGCCCGCCGATCCGCGCGAGATGCAGGCCGAGGGGCGCATGGGCGGCCATCGCCCGCAGGCTCGCGGTCGTGAGGCCGACGGGGCTGTCCGCCCCGGCATGGGCCTCGCGTAGGTCGGCGGGCGGCGCGAGGGAGGTGAACCAGCGGTTCGGGTTCATGGAGAGCCAGCCGCTGAGGATGAAGGTGGTGAGCCCGATCCCGCCGATGAGCCCGGCGAGGTGGTGCCATCGCGCCATCCCGCGATAGGGCGTGACGCGTCCTCGCGCGTAACGCCGCCTCAGGCGCAGGCGCCAGATCCCGAGGACGAGGCCGCTGAGCGCCGTGAAGGCGGCGATGCCGGAAATCCAGAGCACAGCATCGCGCCACAGCTCGGCGCGGGCGCGCAGCGGCGTGAGATAGACCCAGTGGGTGACGGCGCCGACCCAGTTCCAGCCGCGCTCGAACCGCGTCGTGTCGAGCACGATCTCGCCCGTCCTTTCCGAGACGTAGAGCTCCGTGCCGGTCGCGTCGTTCAAGGCGACCTTGTGGAAGGGTCGCAGGGGATCGTAGCGCGCCGTCACCGTCCATTGGTCGCGCTCGACCTCCTCCACGGACGCGCCGGGACCGGCCCCGGTGAGGCGCCGGGCCGCCTCGCCATCGACCGGCCCGGCCGGTGCGCCGGTTCGCGCCGAGAGGGTGATGCGGCGGCCGTCGCTGGCCGACATCCGGTAGAAAGGCTCGTCCCCGCGCATCTCCAGATCGAGGCTGCGGGGCATGCCCTGCAGCCCGGCGGCGGCCAGGGCCTCGTCAGGCGAGACCGCGACCGCCTCCCATGCCATCGGGCGAAGATGCGCGAGACGCTCCGTCTCCGTGAGGCTCGGGAACGGCACGTAGAGCATCACCAGCCCGGAGCCGATCCACAGGGCGAAGAGCAGCCCGGTGGCGATGCCGAGCCAGCGATGGCCGAGGACCAGCCACCGCTTCCCTCGTTTCAGCGGGCTCACCACGCGACGCTGTAGGCCACCTCGAACGAGCGCGGTCGCCCGAGGATCCAGTTGGTGCCGATCCCGTCCACGGCGTTGCCGCTGATGGCGTAGGTTGTGTCGAACAGGTTGTAGACGCGAAGGCTCAGGCGCGAGGCCGGGGTGACCTGATGGTCGAGGCCGAGATGGGCGAGGGTGTAGTCGGGCCGTGGCGCGGTATTGGAGAAGTCGCTGAAGACCCGGCCGACATTCTGCAGCCCGATCCTGGCCTCCCAGTCGCGGGCGAAGGCCCAATTGAGCCAGACATTGGCGACGCGCTCGGGCACGTCGATGGGCTGGTTGCCCGCATAGGACACCGCCCCCTCCCGGAACTCGTCGTATTGCGCGTGGAGCAGAGCGAGGTTGGCGTCGATGCGCCAGCCATCGGGCAGGCGCAGGGCGAGCGCCCCCTCCACCCCGTGCGAGGATTGCCGGCCGACCTGGGTCGAGACATTGGGCTGGCCCGGCACCGCCGAAATCAGCTTGTCCTTGACGATGCGGTAGCCGGCGAGCGTCCATTCGAGGGCGCCGTTCAGCGCGAGGCCCTTGGCACCGACCTCGATCTGCTCGCCGGTGGAGAGGTCGAAATTGGCGTTCGATTGCGACAGGCTGATGAGGCTCCCCACCGGATCGGTGGCGGTGGCGTATTGCACGTAGAGGGCCGAATCCGGCGTCGGGTTGTAGACGAGGCCGAAGCGGTAACTCAGGGCCTCGAACGAGCGCGCGAAGGTGTCGCCGGTCTGCAGGTTGCGCCGGTGCAGGGTCGGCGCGTCGAAGCGCACGCCGGTGAGGAAGGAGAGTTGGTCGCTGAGGATCAGCCGGTTCTCGGCGAAGACCGAGGCCTGGTTGGTGCTGGTGGCATAGGCCGGGCTCGCGCGGCCATTGGCCGGAAACTGTCCGGGATCGTAATTGAACGGATCGACGCTGGTGACGAGGTTGCTGCCCGCGCTGGAGAAGTTGTTGGTGTGGCGGAAATCCACGTGGTTCACGTCGAACCCGATGGCGAACTCGTTGCGGAAGCCGAAGACGTTGCCCTTGAAGGCCGCGTCGAAGCGGTTCCCGACCTGCTCCTGTTGGTGGTAGATTTCGGTATAGCTGGACCGGTCGATGAGGCCCGTGCCGCGATTGAAGCTGTATTGCTCGACATCGAGCCAGTGGCGACGGCTCTGCAGCCGGTAGGCGGTGTTGCGGATGGTGATGTCGGCGCTCGGCGTCCACTCGGTCTTGAGCTGGGTCCAGTTGTCGGACCAGATGACCTTCGCGCCGTCGACATTGTAGTTGTTGTTGCGCAGGGACTGGACGATCCGGCCATCGACCAGCGGCGTGCCCCAGTAGCGGGCGGGCTCCTGGTAGCCGAGATCGTGGCTGAGGGTCACCGCGAGATCGGGGTTCAGCTGGAACAGCAGCGCGCCCGAGACCGCGAGGTTGCGGAAATCCCCGTTCGGGCTGGTCCAGCCGCCGTCGCGGTTGCCGCTGACATTGAGGCGGTAGGCCACCGCATCGCCGATGGGACCGCCGAGATCGACGGCGAGGCGCGCGAGCCCATCCGACCCGGTTGCGGCGCGGGCGGCATGGATCGGCGTGAAGCTCGGCTTCTTCGAGACCACGTTGACCACGCCGCCGATGGCGCCGTCGCCGTAGAGCACGGAGGCCGGGCCGCGCAGCACCTCGATCCTCTCCACGTTCCATGTGTCGAACGGGAAGGTCACGGTGCCGGCGCCCACGAACAGGCGGGTGCCGTCATACAGCTGCTGGATCGAGTTCGGGCCGGCGAAGCCCCGGCTGGAGAAGGCGCCGTTGCCGTTGCCGGGCGACGCGATGGTGGTGATGCCGGTGGCGTTCTGCGTCACCGCCTCGACCACCGTGTTCTGGCCCCGGATGCGCGCGGTCTCGCCGCTGATGACGTCGATGCTGGCGGGCGTCTCCAGCGGCGTCAGGCCAAGGCGACTGGCGCTGCGGGAGGGGGTCGAGAGGTTGAGCCCGACCGGGTTGGCGCGGGTGAGGCCGACCCCGCTCCCCTCCACGGTGAGCTGGTCGAGGGTGACGGCATTCTGGCTGACGGAATCCTGTGCCCGGACCTGACCGGCGAGCAGGGTCGAGCCGAGGAGCGACGCGAGGAAAGCGGTGGCGCGGGCCGTGGATGTCCGGCCGGGGGCGCGGTGGGTGACCTGTCTGGGCATGTTCGTTTTGGCAAACCGGAGTGATCGCTGGCCGAGTGCCGCGCCCCCTCTGCTAAATCGTATGTTATAACGTTACAATACGGCGAACCGGGCAAAATGCCTGCGTGCGGGACCGGACGGTCTCGCCGAAGGCATGCCGTGGAGCGATTCTGTAACGGAAGGAACGGGAACGATCGGGCATCGCAGGCAGACGGCGGGCGCGGCTCAGCGCAGTGGCACGTCACCGCGAACGAAACCGATGCGTTCGCGACATGCGAACGCCCCGACACCCCACCAGGACACCCCGCCCGATGCGTTTCGCGTGTGACCACGACTGACGGCAGGTCTCCTGGCTCGCGGGTCACCGCCCTCTCATCGTCTTCCCAGGTGATCACCCAGTGACGTGTTGATGAAGGACTCGCCGCTTACAGTTGCGGGGGCAGCCGCGGCATCGGACACAAGGTCCTCACCGCGTTCCCTTTTGATCCCCCGAAGAGGAACCGTCATGCTCAAGCTAGTCGAGGCCGGGAGACCGCGTCAACGACGTCACGGCAACAGCCCAAAAGAAAAGCCCCGGATCTTTCGATCCGGGGCCAATCTCATCGGATGCGCGTCGCCTACCAGCGGTAGGTGACGGAGCCGGTGATGCGGCGGCCGTCGCCGTAATTGCAGCCGACATATCCGCCGAGCTGGGCGCAGGTGCCGACATACACTTTGTCGGCCAGGTTGTTGGCGGCCACCTGGAAGCGCCAGTTGTCGAAGGAATAGCGGATCGACGCATCCATCAGGAAGTAATCCGGCACGCGGATGGTGTTGGCCGTATCGCCGAACGTATCGCCGATGTAGCGCACGCCGAAGCCGAAGCCGAGACCACGGAACAGGCCAGTCTGGACGGTATAGTCGGCCCAGTTCGAGATCACGATGTTCGGAACCTGGATCGGCCGGTTTCCGGTCGCGTCGGGCAAGGGGAACGGCGGGATGTCCCTGGTCACCCGGGCGTTGAGGGCGGTGAGCGAACTGAGCAGGCGGAACCCTTCGGCGAGTTCAAGGGTCGCCTCGGCCTCGATGCCGTTCACCGTGATCTCGCCGGTCTGGTAATAGGCTTGCTGCAGTGGATCGGTCCCGTCGAAGGTCAGGGCGTTGGTCTTCTTGGTATTGAAGTAGGTCAGCAGGAAGGTGCTGTTCGATCCCGGAGGCTGGAACTTGATGCCGCCCTCGATGGTCTCGCCGATCTCGGGCTTGGCGGGGCCGATCGAATACGTATCCGGCACGGCCGGGACGAATTGGCTCCGAGTGCTCGACTGGATGTAGAACGGCAGCACGTTGAACGAGCGCGCGGCGGCGACGTAGGGCGTCAGGCCGTTGTCGAAGAGATACGACAGTCCGACGCGGCCGCTATAGGATTCCGCATTCTGGGTGACCCCGAAATTGGTCGGGATCGCGTTCGGGACGCCGATACTGTTCAGCGTCGTACGAACGGCATCCAGGGCGGGGTTCTGCACGTCCGTCCGCGTCTTCACCCAATCGTAGCGGGCGTTGGCGCTGAACAGGAAACCGTTGCCGAACTTCACCTGATCCTGGGCGTAGATGCCGGTCTGCTCCTGCGACAGCCGGCTCAACAGCGTCCTCTGCAGGGGGGCGACGGCCGAGCCATAGGTCGGGTTGAGGACATCGATCGGGCCGACGAGTGCCGGACCCACGCCGGTAATGAGGAAGCTGGGATCGAAGAACGACTGGGTCGGGCCGCCCCTCTGGTCGCTCTTGTTCTGAATGTTGCTGTAATCGATGCCGAGCAAGGCGGTGTTCTTGAACCAGTCGAACACGTGCTCGTGCTGGATCTGGGTATCGACGGTGAAGACGCCGTAATCCTCCAGCCAGGTCTGGGCCGAACGGTTGATGAGCGAGGGTGAAGCCGTATTGTTCAGCCCGGTCGGGTAGATGCTGTTGTAGTTGGTGCTGGCATGGGCGTAGCGCAGATTTTGGCGCACGGTCCATTCGTTGTCGAAGCGGTGCGAGAACTCGTAGCCCGCCATGGCCCGCTCGGACTTGAAGCGGCTGAAATCGGGCTCGCCGAGGAAGCGGTCGCGCAGGTTGGCCTTCAGCGGGTTCGACCCGTTTGTGTAATATTGCGGGATCAAGCGGTACTTATCGCCCGAGACATCCTTCTGGTAATTTCCCAGAAGCGTCAGGCTGGTATCGGCCGACGGCCGGAACGTGACGGCCGGGGCGATGTACACCCGGTCGAGGTCGACGTAATCGGCCTGGGTGCCACCGTTCCGCAGGAAGCCGGTGATCCGGTAGAGGATGGTCTTCTCGGGGTTGGCCGGACCGCTCAGGTCGAAGCCGAACTGCTTGCGGTTGTAGGTGCCGTAAGAGCCGAAGATCTCGCGCAGGGGCACGTCGAGGGGCTTCTTGCTGACGAAGTTCACGAGTCCGCCCGGATCGTTCAGGCCGTAGAGACCCGAAGTCGGCCCGCGCAGGACGTCGATGCGCTCGATCCCGTAGGGCTCCTGCGGGAAGCCGGAGAAGCTCGTGAGTGGCAGGCGCAGGCCGTCGCGGTAGACGCCGCGGATGGTCTGGTCGAAGCCGCGGATGATGAGTTGGTCGAAGCGCCCGTCATCGCCCTGAGGGGAAGCATAAACTCCTGCTGTGTAGGCCAATGCATCAGCGAGGTTCTGCGCGCCGCGATCCTCGAGCTGCTTCTGCGTCACCACCGAGATCGATTGCGGGATTTCGCGCAGGCTGGCGTTGGTCTTGGTGCCGGACGAGCTGCGCGACACGACGTAGGAATTCGCCGCGACGATGCTGTCGTTGGTGCTGCCGCTGCCGACACCGGCGCCGGAGCCCTGCACCGACAAGGTGTCGAGCTGCACCGCCGCCGTGCCGCCCGACGCGGCTTGGGCGAAGGCCTCCCCACTCCACAGGGCGGGGGCCATGGCGAGCATCGCCACGGTGGAGACGCCGGCCAGACAGCGCCGGCCACTCACGGCTTTGTGAGAAACCGTGCCGGAGGAGAGCAACATGCCATCAGACATACAGAAGACCTTGATCGTCGAAAATACAGCACGGGCTCGATCGTGACTGAGCGAGATGTCTCTGCCGATGCATCGCGTAGAACGATTCAAAAACAAAGCTCGCGCCTCGGCAAGACAAATCCATACGGCGTCTTTGACAGCAAGGCGAAGTTGCGGTTCGGCGAGCGAAGTTGTGACTGCGTTGCCTAGGAAGCACATTCATACTTTGGAATAATTCGAGTCTATAACCTCGATAAACGTGTTGATGAACGCGCTCCGGAAGACTCGGCGGCTCTCACGAAGCGCCAGCCGCGCCGTCGTGCTCCGAGGGAGAGCCGCCCGTGACCGAGAGTTGTGAGAGGCGCCCTCAGCGCCGGGCCAGGAGCCACATCAGGAACGGTCCGCCGACGAGGGTCGCCACCAATCCGGCGGGCAGCTGGTAGGGGAAGAACGCCATCCGCCCGACGAAATCCGCCGCGACCATGATGAGCGCGCCGACGATCGCCGCACCCGCGAGCTGCGGCGCCGCGCGGGTGAGGCCGGTCAACCGCGCCACCTGAGGCGCCACGAGGCCGACGAAGCTCAACGGCCCCGCCACCAGGGTCGCCGCGGTGGTGAGGATCGCCGCCAGGACGAGGATGGCGAGGCGGCTGCGGCGAAGGTCGAGCCCGAGCGAGCGGCCGGTGGGAGCGCCGAGGGGTAGCAGATCGAGCCATCGGGTCAGACCGGGAAGGCAGGCGGCCCCGAGGGCGAGGATGGCGAGGGCGGCCACGGCATCCTCCGGCGCCACCCGCGCCGTGGAGCCCGCCGTCCACCCGAGCAGCATGACCACGGAAGGATCGCCGCTGATCATCAGGATGGTGAGGAGGGCGCCGAACCCGGTGGTGAGGCCGATGCCGGCCAGCAGCATCTGCTCGGGCGCGGTGTCGGCACGGCGGCCGAGGCTCAGGATCGCCAGAAGGGTCGCGAGCGCCCCCAGGCTGCCGGCGCCGAGGAGCGCCGTCCGGTCCGGCGTGCCGAGGACGATCGTGACCGCGACGAGACCGAGGGCGGCCCCGGAGCTGATTCCGAGCACTTCGGGGCTCGCCAGGGGATTGCCGGTGAGCCGCTGCAGCAGGGTGCCGGCGATGGCCAGCATCGCGCCGGCCGCGAGCGAGGCGGCGATGCGGGGCAGGCGCCAGGGG
>NZ_VRVC01000144.1:0-12150 GCF_008040005.1 Methylobacterium sp. WL19 | reverse complement strand
GCGCGGCAGCGTTCCGACGGGCGCGTCCGCGTGCGCGTCGTCCGCCACGGGATCGGCACGCATGTGGCCGACCTCTCCGAGGCCGGGCCGCTTCGCCTGCGGCTTCCGCGCCACGCCGCGGGGGCCTGCGAGGCGGTCCTCTTGAACACGGCGGGCGGCATCGCCTGCGGCGACGGGTTCCGGGTCGAGGCGGAGATCGGCCCGGGCGCCCATCTCGTCCTCACCACCACCGCCGCCGAGAAGATCTACAAATCCGATGGACCGTCGAGCCATGTGGGCACGCGGGCGGTGCTCGCCGAGGGGGCACGCCTCGACTGGCTGCCGCAGGAGACCATCCTGTTCGACCGGGCGCGGCTGGAGCGGCGGTTCGAGGCCGATCTCGCCCCGGATGCGCGCCTGCTCGCTTTCGAGGCCGTCGTCTTCGGGCGCACCGCCCGGCACGAGCGCCTGGATTCCGGCCTGTTCCGGGATGCGTGGTGCATCCGCCGGGGCGGGCGTCTGGCCTATGCCGAATCCCTCGCCTTCGACGGTCCGATCACGGCCCTGCTGGAGCGGACCGCCCTCGGCGGCGGCGCCCGGGCCATGGCGACACTCCTCGACGTCTCGCCCGATGCCGAGGCGCGGCTGGAGGCGTTCCGCAGCCACGTGGACGCGCTCGCGTCACCGGGGGTCGACGTCGCCGCCAGTGCCTGGAACGGGCACCTCGTTGCCCGATTCCTGAGCGCCGCCCCCGACGCCCTGCGAGCGACGGCCGCGCGCCTCCTCGTGGCTTACCGGGGCACGCCGATGCCGCGGGTCTGGCAGAGTTGAAGGGGAGGGAGCTTCCCGTTCGCGCTCCGGGTTCTGGAGGCCTCCTTCGAGGCCCGCTGGCGCGGGCACCTCAGGATGAGGTGGATGGGTGGGAAGAGGGAAGTGTCGGCCCCGGTCAACCCCTTCTCATCCCACCAGAATCCTCATCCTGAGGCGCCGGAGCGAAGCGGAGGCCTCGAAGGAGGGCTCCAGCTGGCAATCCGGGTTCTGGAGGCCTCCTTCGAGGCCCGCTGGCGCGGGCACCTCAGGATGAGCTGGATGGGTGGGAAGAGGGAAGTGTCGGCCCCGGTCAACCCCTTCTCATCCCACCAGAATCCTCATCCTGAGGCGCCGGAGCGAAGCGGAGGCCTCGAAGGAGGGCTCCAGCTGGCAATCCGGGTCATGGAGGCCGCTTCACGGCGCCCCGGGATGAGATCGTCGGGTGGGAGAGGGCGGACCTCGGCCCCGACGGCCCAACCGCTCGGCCGGTCGAACCTCACGCCGCCGACCGCTTTTCCACGATCGTGGTCTCGATCAGCGTGTCCGGCTCGTAGAGCCAGCGCGCCATGGCGCCCGCCGTGACCGCACCGAGGATCGGCGCCAGCCAGAACAGCCAGAGCTGCCCCATGGCCTCCGCGCCCGCGAACAGGGCCGGGCCGCTGCTGCGCGCCGGGTTGACGGAGGTGTTGGTGATCGGAATCGAGATCAGGTGGATCAGGACCAGGGCGAAGCCGATGGGAATGCCGGCGAACCCGGTGGCCGCGCCCTTCGAGGTCGTTCCGATGATGATGAACAGGAAGAAGAAGGTCGCGAGGGCCTCCACCAGGAAGCAGGAGAGCAATCCGTACTTGCCCGGGCTGAGGTCGCCGTAGCCGTTCGAGGCGAAACCGCCCGGCACCCATCCGGCCTTGCCGGAGGCGACGAGGTAGAGCACGCCCGCGCCGAACACCGCTCCGACGACCTGCGCCACGATGTAGGGGACCACGTGATGGTCGGCGCAGCGTCCGGCCGACCACAGGCCGAGGGTGACGGCCGGGTTGAAATGGCCACCCGAGATATGCCCCACCGCATAGGCCATGGTCAGCACCGTGAGCCCGAAGGCGAGGGCCACGCCGAGAAAGCCGATGCCGAGGGCGGGGTAGGATGCGGAGACGATGGCCGCGCCGCAGCCTCCGAAGGTCAGCCAGAACGTCCCGAAAAACTCGGCCGTCGATCGCCGGATCGTGTCATGTGTCATGGCAGCCCCGCTCGAATGCAGGAGGAATTCTCATGTATTCACACCACGAGAATCGGCTTTATCCTTGGTCTTGACGCGCAAAACCTAGATTTCGCCACGCCCCCTGGCAATCGCTCATTGGGCGTATCCGATCGGACCGGCCGATGGGCGACGCCGTTATTGTGCAGGTTGCTTACCGCCCGAAGGCCGCTTCGGGGAGGGGCTCATGGACTTGCCCGGCCGACATCGCTATGGGCGGCGACGGCCGACGGGACGGCCGATGGGGGACCGGAACGTGGTCGAGACACATGCCGCCGCGCGCGAGGCGATCCTCGCCTTCATCGCCGGTCGCAATCCCGGCCTCGCGCCGGGTGCGGTGACCGGATCGACCTCCCTCGTCACCAGCGATGCCCTCGATTCCATCGGCGTGCTCGACCTGATGATGGAGCTCGGCGACCGGTTCGGCTTCGAAATCGAGGAGGACGCCTTCGCGCTCGCGCATTTCGAGAGCGTCGACGCCCTGGCCGCCTTCGTCGAGGCCAAGCGGGTCGGGGCGCAACCCTGAGCGGGTCCGAGGACGCAAAACCGGTGACCCCTTTTGCCGAACCCGCTTAGCCCCATGCCGGCGCCCGCCCTGCTACCCGATCTCCTCGACGGTCCGGCCTGCGCGTCCGAGCGGATCGCCCTGGTCTCCGGCGACGAACGGCTGAGCTATGGCGGGTTGCGGGCCGAGGTCGAGCGGCTGGCTCGGAGGCTGCGCGAGGACGGCGCCGAACCCGGCGACCGGATCGCCATCCTGCTTCCGAAATCCATCTCCGAATGCGTGGCGATCTTCGCCGTCGGCCGGGTCGGGGCGGTCGTCGTGCCGATCCATCCGAGCCTGCGCCCGCGTCAGGTCCGGCATATCCTCGCCGATTGCGGGGCGCGGTTCCTCGTCACCGACGCCACCCTCTACCCTCCCCCCGCAGAGGGGGGAGGGCTCGCACACCCGCTGATCGTCAGGCTCGCCCCCGACACCGTCACCGCTCCGCCGCCCGGCCTCGCGGCGATCCTCTACACGTCCGGCTCCACCGGGCTGCCGAAGGGCGTGATGCTGAGCCACGCCAATCTCCTGGCCGGCACGCGGATCGTGCGCAGCTATCTCGCGATCGCGCCCGAGGACCGCATCCTGTCGGTCCTGCCGTTCTCGTTCGATTACGGCCTCAACCAGCTCCTCACGAGCGTCGAGCAGGGCGCCTGCCTCGTCCTCCTCGAGTTCCGCTTCGGCGACGAGGTGGTGCGTGCCGTCGAACATCACCGGATCACGGTTCTGGCCGGTGTCCCGACCCTCTGGACCCTGCTGACCCGCGCGGCGCCGAGGCTCGGCAAGGCGGATCTGTCGTGTTTGCGCATCCTCACCAATTCGGGCGGCGCGGTGCCGCAGGATACCGTGGCGCGCCTGCGCAGGGCGCTCCCGCACACCGATATCGTGCTGATGTACGGCCTCACCGAGGCTTTCCGCTCCACCTACCTGCCTCCGGGCGAGATCGACGCACGGCCGGGCTCCATGGGCCGCGCCATCCCCGAGACCGAGATTTTCGCCGTGGATGCCGACGGGCGGCGGACCCGGCCCGGCGAGCCCGGCATCCTCCACCATCGCGGCCCCACCGTGTCCCTCGGCTACTGGAACCGGCCGGAGGATACGGCCCGCGTCCTGGTGCCGGACCCGCGCTGCCCGCAGGACGGCACCCGCGTCTGCCGCTCCGGCGACCTCGTGGTGGAGGACGAAGACGGCTATTTCCGCTTCCTCGGCCGCGAGGACGCGATGATCAAGAGCGCCGGCTTCCGCGTGAGCCCCACCGAGGTGGAGGAGGCGCTGATGGAGACCGGCGCGTTCCGGGCGGTGGCGGTGATCGGTCTGGCCGATCCCGGCCTCGGGCAGCGCATCCACGCCGTCGCCGTGCCGGCCGGGAGCGGCCCCGCTCCGGACGAGGTGCTGCAGGCCGTGCGGCGGACGCTGCCTCCGCACATGGTTCCGCGCGCCGTCGAGACCGTCCCGGCCCTGCCCACGACGCCCAACGGCAAGGTCGATTACAAGCGCCTCGTGGCGGAACGGACGAGCTATGTCTGACCCGATCGGCGACAGCCTCGCGGACCGCCTCGTCGCCGCCAACTTTTCGCGACGCGACGGCGTGCTCCATGTGGGCGGCCTCGATCTTCGCGGCCTCGCCGAGACCCACGGCACGCCGTTCTTCGTCTACGACGCCGCCCTCTTGCGCCGCGCCTATCGCGACCTCGCGGGGGCGGTCGCCGGCTTCGCGGTGGTGGATTACTCGGTGAAGGCCAACCCGGCCCCCGCGATCATCCGCGTCTTCCGTGACGAGGGGGCGGGGGCCGAGATCGCATCGGCTGCGGAATTCGCCGCGTCCTGGGCGGCCGGTGTCGATCCGCGCCACATCCTGTTCGCCGGGCCGGGCAAGAGCGACGCCGACATCGAGGCGACGGTCGCCGGCGGGATCGGCGAGATCCATCTGGAGAACGGGGAGGAGATGAGGCGCGTGGCCGAGGCCGCGGAGCGCCACGGCACCGTCCAGCGGGTGGCGATCCGGATCAATCCGGGGCCCGACGCGCAGGGCGGGGCCATGCGGATGGGCGGCAAGCCCTCGCCCTTCGGCTTCGACGAGGAGGAGCTCGAGGCCGTCGTCGATGCGGTGGAGGCCGAACCGCGCCTGCATCTCTCCGGCATCCACCTCTTTGCCGGGACGCAGGGGCTCGTCGCCGCGACCCTCCTGTCGCAATGGGCCTACGGTCTCTCCCTGGCGGAGCGGGTGGCCGACCGGATCGCCCGCCCGCTGGAGACGATCGACCTCGGCGGCGGCCTCGGCATTCCCTATTTCTCCACCGACGCCGCCCTCGACCTCGACGCCATCCGCGACGGAATGCCGGCGCTCATCGCCCGTGTGACGTCGGATCCCCGCCTCAGGGAGGCGCGGATCGTGCTCGAACCCGGACGGTTCCTCGCCGGGCCGGCGGGCCTCTATGTGGCGCGGGTGAGGGCGGTGAAGGTCTCGCGGGGCAGCCGCTTCGTCATCACCGATGGCGGCATGCACCACCATCTCGCGGCGTCCGGCAATCTCGGTCAGGTGGTCAAACGCGATTACCCCGTGACGAGCCTGGTGGACCGGGGCGGCCCGCGCTCGCCCTGCGCCGTGGTCGGCCCGCTCTGCACGCCTCTCGACATGTTGGCCCGCACCACGCCGCTGCCGGACCTCGCGGCGGGCGACCTCGTGGCCGTCCTGCAATCGGGCGCCTACGGGCTGACGGCGAGCCCCACCGGCTTTCTCAGCCATCCGCGACCGGCGGAACTCCTTGTGGACGAGGGCAGGGCGCGCGAATGCGGCGCGGCGCGGCGGCCGGCGGACTGACGACGCGGCAAGCCTTCATGGGACAGCCGGCTCCTGACGAGCCACGGCATCGCCCAAAATCCATTTTGAATTGTATCTCCAGTGGCTTACCTCATCCTGAGGTGGTCGGGTGGGAGAAGGCGAACTTCGGCCTCGTCAAGCCATTCTCATCCCGGCAGAATCCTCATCCTGAGGCGCCGCAGCGAAGCGGAGGCCTCGAAGGAGGGGGCCAGTTCGCGCGCCGGGTTCTGGAGGCCTCCTTCGAGGCCCGCTGACGCGGGCGCCTCAGGATGAGGTGGTCTGATTGGATGATCCACGTGGGCATCGGCATCCGTTGAGGAATCGATTCGAACATGACCGAAGCAGGCTGGCATCGGCATGCCGATCCGCCGAGAGCCACCGAGTTTCGCAACGGAACGGAAACCCTCGCCGCGTTAGAATCCGCGGCGTTCGGACGCGATGCGGGAGGTGACCGATTGAGACGGGGTCTCGCCGTCAGGCAGAAATCGACCAAGCTCGAGTTTCTCAAGCACATCGTGGCCAGCACGCAGATGGGCCCGGAGGTCTTCTCGACCGTCATGACGAGCGACGACTATGCGCGCGACCACGTCCAGATGATCTGCGAATCGCTTCAGCTCGGCCTGACCCGCCTGTATCGGGACCGGGACGGATACGGCTACGAGGTGCGCATCACCCGCGCCGGCAAGCTTCTGGCGTTCGGCGAGATCGAGGCGGCGGCGGCCGTGCTCGATTCCGGCAGGGGGATCACGCGTCTCGCCGGTGACCCGCCGGAGGGCGCCCTCGGCACGCTCCTGGCTCCCGGCAGCAAGGGCATATCCCTCTACGGCATCGCCGCCCGGCAACACGCCCCCGAGATGATCCGCGGCGTCGCCACCGGCCACCTCTCCGTCGCGGATGGCGTCATCCAGGCATCCCCGCTCCTTACGAGGTCGACCGGATTGGGCGGATGGGGGGACATCGGCGGGCTCGCCCGTCCCTCGCGCGAACGCGAGACGACCTTGTCGCTGCCGTCGAGCCGTTCGACGCGGCATGTCTCGGCGCGAAAACCCTGAGCGGGTTTCGCGGAAGTGGTCCGCGGTTCTGCGATAGAAACCTGCGACACATCGAGGAGCCAAGCCGCCTGAAGCGTTGGCGTGCCAACGCGCACCTGCTCAGGGCCTCGTTCCGCTCAGCCCTTGCGCTCCGTGAAGTCGCGAAACGCCTCGAGGGTCTCGGCGCTGACGTGATGCTCGATCCCCTCCGCGTCGCGCCGCGCGGTCTCGGCGCTGACGCCAAGGGCGCAGAGGAAGTGCTCGACGATGCGATGGCGCTCGCGGCTCTGGGCCGCGAGCATGCGCCCGCTCTCGGTGAGGAACACGCCGCGATAGGGCCGCTGCTGCACGAGGCCGTCCTCGGCGAGGCGCTTGAGCATCTTGGCGACGGTGGGCTGGGCGACGCCCAGGCGCGCGGCGATATCCACCTGCCGCGCCTCGCCGCCATCGCCGATCAGATCGGCGATCAGCTCCACATAATCTTCCACGAGTTCGAGGCGGCGCGCCTCGCGGGCCTGCCGGAAGCTCTCCACATGGACGTCCGGATCGACCAGAGGGGCGTCGGGCATGGATCGCGACGAATCCTGCATGATGCCGGGCACCCCTTGCTTCATCGGTGTCACGGACACGGACCATTCCGTTCCCGAGCCGTGTTTAGCCAAGGCCGGCCCCCGAGGGGAGCCCTAAACCGGGCCGTGATGCGCCCACGCGTAGGTGAGCGACGAATTCCCGGGCGAAAACCGGCAGCGCTTCGAGGGATCGCAGGCAGATGGTGAGGTCGCGCGCGGCCCAGGGGTCGAGGAGCGGCACGATATCGAGGCCCATGGAGCGCGCGGCGCGCCGGGCTGTGGTTTCGGGGACGATTCCGAGCCCGACGCCGCATTCCACCAGCCGGCACACCGCATCGAAGCCGCGCAGCTGGACCCGCAGCCGCATGAGCGGTCGCCCGGTGCGCATGGCCTTGTCGGCGAGGAAGCGGGTGATGGCGCTGGCCCGATCGAGGCCGACGAGGTCGTAATCCAGCACATCGGCGAACAGAACGCCGTCCCGCTCCCCCAGCGGATGGCCGGAGGGCATCACCGCCACGAACCTGTCCTGGCGGAACGGGTGGGTCTCCAGGGTGCCGGTATCCACCGTGCCGGAGACGATGCCGAGATCGGCGGCTCCCTCCGCCACGAGACCGACGATCTCGTCCGAGGTCCGCTCGACGATATCGACGCTCACGCCGGTATGAAGGGCGAGATAGGCGCTCAGGGCCTCCGGCAGGAATTCGGTGAGCGCGTGGGTGTTCGACAGCACCTTGATCTGGCCGATCGCGCCGCCCGCATAGGCGGCGAGATCCCCCTGCATCCGGTCGACGCCCTCCAGCAGGGAACGGGCATGGGCGAGGAGCGCCCGCCCGGCCGGCGTCAGGACGACGCCCTGGCGGCTCCGGCCGAGGAGGGCCGCCCCGAGGGAGACCTCCATCGCCCGGATCCGGCTCGACGCGGCCGCGAGCGCGAGGTTGGCGCGGGCCGCCCCATGCGTGATCGACCCCGCCTCGGCCACGTGGCGGAACAGGCCGAGATCGACGAGGTCGAACCGCATCATCGGGCGGGCATGGGGCAGGTGGGCATGGGGCAGGTGGGCATGGGGAAAGAGACCGGCATCGGCAACACATCCTTAACCCTGTGGCGCGATGGTTCGAACATGGTTGTCCGTCGCCGCGTCCGTTCCGTCCTCATGCCGCTCGGCCTCTACGCCGTGTCCGCGCTCGTGGTCGGCTATTTCGTGCATCAGGCGGAGAGCGGCAACCGCGGCCTGGAGGCCAAGCGCGCTCTGAAAATTCAGGCCTACGGTCTGAAGCAGGAACTGAACGCCGCCAAGGCCGACCGGGCGATCTGGGAGCACCGGGTGGCGCTCCTGCGCAGCGAGCAGATCGACCGGGATCTCCTGGAGGAACGCGCCCGCATCGTCCTCGGCCGGGTCCACGCGAACGATGTCGTCATCATCAATCCCTGATCGTACCCCGATCGCGTTTTTCCCGTCGCATTCTGCCTGACAACTCGGCCGATCTGTCGACGGGACGGCCTCGCTTTCCGCAAAACCCTGTCCTAGAAACGGTTCCAGAAAAGCCGTTCACGGGAGGAAAGCCGATGGATGCCGCCAACGAAGCGGGTCAGGCGAAAGCCGATTCGGCCAAGGGTTCGGCTCAGTTGGGGACGGGGGGCGGAGACGCCCAGACGCATGCTCCCGCACCGAACACGCCCCAGTTCACCCGGGAGGAAGACCTCCACGCCTATCACGAGATGCTGCTGATCCGGCGTTTCGAGGAGAAAGCCGGCCAACTCTACGGCATGGGCCTCATCGGCGGGTTCTGCCACCTCTATATCGGCCAGGAAGCGGTCGTCATCGGCATGCAGATGGCCTCGGTCGAGGGCGACCAGACCATCACCGGATACCGCGACCACGGCCACATGCTCGCCTGCGGCATGGACCCGAAGGGCGTGATGGCCGAACTGACCGGCCGGCGCGGCGGGTATTCCCGCGGCAAGGGCGGCTCGATGCACATGTTCTCCAAGGAGAAGCAATTCTTCGGCGGCCACGGCATCGTCGGCGCACAGGTCTCGCTTGGAACCGGCCTCGGTTTCGCGGACGCCTACAAGAAGAACGGCAAGGTCAGCCTGACCTATATGGGTGACGGCGCGGCCAATCAGGGCCAGGTCTACGAGAGCTTCAACATGGCTCAGCTGTGGAAGCTGCCCGTGGTCTACGTGATCGAGAACAACCGCTATGCCATGGGCACGTCGGTGGCACGCGCCTCGGCGCAGACCGACTTCTCCAAGCGGGGCATCTCGTTCGGCATCCCCGGCGAGCAGGTGGACGGCATGGACGTCCGCACCGTCCGCGAGGCGGCGAGCCGCGCGGTGGAGCATGCCCGCTCCGGCCAGGGCCCCTACATCCTCGAGATGCAGACCTACCGCTATCGCGGCCACTCGATGTCCGATCCGGCGAAATACCGGACCAAGGACGAAGTCTCCAAGATGCGCGACGAGCACGACCCGATCGAGATGGTGCGCAAGCGCCTGATCGAGATGCACGGGGTGCCGGAAGCCGACCTCAAGGCCACGGACGCCAAGGTCCGCGAGACCGTCAACGACGCGGCCGAGTTCGCCACGCACGATCCCGAGCCGGATCCGTCCGAGCTCTGGACCGACATCCTGCTGGAAGCCCGCGCTTAAGGCCGACCTCGCGACGCTCCCCCCACCCGGGACATCTCCCGTGCCATTACGGCACGGGGAGAGCCGCAGCGAGGGACCGAGAAGCCGCCGCTTCCTCTCCAGAAGGCCGCCCGCCAACCTACGGATCGAAAACCTCATGGCGACCGACATCCTCATGCCCGCGCTGTCTCCGACGATGGAGGAAGGCAAGCTCGCCAAGTGGCTCAAGAAGGAGGGCGACGCGGTCAAATCCGGCGATGTCCTCGCCGAGATCGAGACCGACAAGGCGACGATGGAAGTCGAGGCCATCGACGAGGGCATCCTCGCCAAGATCCTCATCGAGGAAGGCACCGAGGGCGTGAAGGTGAACACGCCGATCGCCATCATCGCCGGTGAGGGCGAGGACGTGGCCGCGGCGGCGGCGGGCGGCGGTTCGAAGCCCGAGGCTTCGGCCCCGGCGCAATCGGCCCCCACGCCGACGATGCAGGCCGAAGGCCAGGCCTCGGCACCGGCCGCCACGGCGAAATCCGGCGACGACAAGGCGAACGCCCCCGCCGCGCCGGCCGTCATCACCAACAAGGCGCCCGCGCCGGTGATGGAAGAGTTCCCCGCCGGCACCGAGATGGTGACCATGACCGTGCGCGAGTCGCTCCGCGACGCCATGGCCGAGGAGATGCGCCGCGAGGATTCGGTCTTCGTGATGGGCGAGGAAGTCGCCGAGTACCAGGGCGCCTACAAGGTGACCCAGGGCCTGCTGCAGGAATTCGGCGCCCGCCGCGTGGTCGACACGCCGATCACCGAGCATGGCTTCGCCGGCATCGCGGCCGGCGCCGCCTTCACCGGCCTGCGCCCCATCGTCGAGTTCATGACCTTCAACTTCGCCATGCAGGCGATCGACCACATCATCAACTCGGCGGCCAAGACCCTCTACATGTCCGGCGGCCAGCTCGGCTGTCCCATCGTGTTCCGCGGCCCCAACGGTGCCGCCGCCCGTGTCGGCGCCCAGCACAGCCACGATTACTCGGCCTGGTACTCCAACGTCCCCGGCCTCAAGGTCATCGCGCCCTACACGGCCTCCGACGCCAAGGGCCTGCTCAAGGCCGCGATCCGCGATCCGAACCCGGTGATCTTCCTCGAGAACGAAATCCTCTACGGCCAGAGCTTCCCGGTGCCGAAGCTCGACGATTTCGTGCTCCCCATCGGCAAGGCGCGCATCCACCGCACCGGCAAGGACGTGACCATCGTCTCCTTCTCCATCGGCATGACCTACGCGCTGAAGGCGGCGCAGGCTTTGGCCGAAGAGGGAATCGACGCGGAGGTCATCGACCTGCGCACGCTCCGCCCGATGGATACCGACACGATCGTGGAATCGGTGAAGAAGACCGGCCGCTGCGTCACCGTCGAGGAGGGCTTCCCGCAATCGGGCATCGGCGCGGAGATCATCGCCCGCCTCATGGCCGACGCCTTCGATTTCCTCGACGCCCCCGTCCTGCGGGTCACCGGCAAAGACGTGCCGATGCCCTACGCCGCCAACCTCGAAAAGCTCGCCTTGCCCAACGTCGCCGAGGTGATCCAGGCGGTGAAGGCGGTTTGCTATCGCTGAGCCTACCACGCCAACTTCCCTCCCCCTTGTGGGGAGGGATCGCGGGTGGGGGTGCTTCCGCCAGCCTCCGCACGTCGAGGGTCGCCCAACCACCCCCACCTCCAACTCCTCCCCACAAGGGGGAGGAGAGTAGAGCAGCACCATGACCGACAAGTTCCAGGAACTCTCCGCTCCCCCCGACGCCCTGAACAATGGCGGCATCGAGGTCGTGCGTGCCAGCGTGGTGGACGGCGCGGTGAGCGTGGCCCTGCGCCGCTCCTTCGACGATCCCTATACCTGGGGCCGCCTTCTCATCGACCTCGCCCGTCAGGCCGCCCGGGTCTACGCGCTGGAGACAGAGATGTCGGAGGAAGAGGCGTTCGAGCGTATCCGCGCCGGTCTCGATTCCGAGAGCTTCGACCCCGACCTGCCGCCCGGCGGCACCCTGAACTGAACGCCCCGCCACGCCCATCCGCTGACGATCAGGATTCACACCGATGCCCATCAACGTCCTGATGCCCGCCCTGTCGCCGACGATGGAGAAGGGCAACCTCGCCAAGTGGCTCAAGAAGGAGGGCGACGCGGTCAAATCCGGCGACGTCCTCGCCGAGATCGAGACCGACAAGGCCACGATGGAGGTCGAGGCCATCGACGAGGGCATTCTGGCCAAGATCGTCGTGGCCGAGGGCACCGCCGACGTGCCGGTGAACGATCTCATCGCCATCATCGCCTCCGAGGGCGAAGACCCGAAGACCGTCGGGACCGCGGGCGATGGCGGCGCAAAAGCGGAGGCTCCCGAGGCCGATGCGCCCAAAAGCGACACGCCCGCACTGAACACCACCCCCGGCGACGGCCACAAATCCTACGCGCGGGTCGACGCGGCGCCGGACGGCGCCAAGCCGGATGCCGCGCCGCAGGCCGGGCAGGG
>NZ_VRVC01000143.1:0-12255 GCF_008040005.1 Methylobacterium sp. WL19 | reverse complement strand
GCCGTGCTGCGCGCCGCCGAGCCGGGGGCCAATCCGAAACCCGCCCTCGACATCGCCCCCTGGGCCGGCCTCCTCGCCGTCCGCGCCCGTCAGGCAGGCCTGCTGATCCCCGATCGCACGTTGGGGCTGGCATGGTCCGGCGCGATGACACCGCGGCGCGTGGCGGGGCTCCTCCGCCACCTGCCCGACGGCCTGACCGAGCTCTATACCCATCCCGCCACCGGCGGCGGCTTTCCGGGCGAGGCACCCGGCTATGCTTATGCCGCCGAGCGTGACGCCCTGATCGCGCCGGAGACGATCGCGGCCCTGGCGGCATCCGGGGCGGTGAGGGGCGGGTTTTCCGATTTCGCGTAGGCGGTCGACCGCGACCGGATCCCCATCAAAGAAAAAGCGGCCGTCGCTTCACGCGACGGCCGCTTTTTTACGGACCGGTCCCTGGCCCTACTTCACGGCCACGGGCTCGGGCTTTGCCGCCCTGAACCCTGCCACGGCGTCCTCGCCCTCGGGGCGCTTCGGGTCCGGCTTTTTCGGCGGCGGGCCGAGGAAGGCCGGGACCACGAAGAACGCGGCGATGAGGGTGAAGAACAGCGACAGGGCGAGGAGCTTGCCCATGCTGGCCGTGCCGGGATGACTCGACAGAACCAGGGAGCCGAAGGCCGTGCCGGTGGTCAGGGCGGAGAAGAAGATCGCCCGCGTCAGGCTGGAGGCCAGCATGTCGGTGACGCCCGCCCGCCAGGCGATGACGTAGTAGATGTGGAAGGCCACGCCCACGGCGAGCATCAGCGGCAGGGCGATGATGTTGGCGAAGTTGAGCGGCATGCCGACCACATGCAGCGCCATCAGCGTCCATAGCGTGGCGAGCACCAGCGGGCCGAGGGTCATCGCCACGTCCCAGGGCTTCCGCAGGGCCACCGACAGGATGATGAAGATCGCCACCAGCGCCGTCAGCGCCGCCTGCACGAAGGCGCCCAGGATGGTGTAGCTCGACGAGGTCGTCGCCACTGGCGCGCCGGTCGCGTGCGGGGCAACGGTCTGCACCTCCTTGGCGAAACGGCGCAACACGACATTGTCGTTGGCGTCACCGCTCGGATGCACCTCGATCCGGGCGCGGCCGTCGGCGGCGATCCACTCGGCCTTCAGCTTCGGCGGAATGTTGGCGAGGGTGACCTTCTCGGGGGCCAGCATGCCGCGCAGGCGGTTGAGCAGGGTGGCGAGATCGGTGGTGACCGCCACGTTGGCGGCCTGACGCAGCTGCGGCGTAGCCGTGGCGAGGGAATCGAGGGTGCCGGAGAGCGCACCCGCGGCCTTGGCTCCGGCGGCGTCACCGGTGGCGATGCCCTTGAGCGCGGTGGCCGCCTCCTTCAGCGCCTTCACCGTGTCGGCGTCGGTGGGCGGCGGCGGCTTCCTCGCCGGGTTGAGGATGGGGCCGAGGAGCTCGGCCGTCTCGGCGATGGTCGCGAGCTTCTGATCCTGATCCGGGGGGACGAACGTGTCGATGTCGATCACCCGGGCGACCGAGGGCAGGGCCTTCAGCTTGGCCGCGAGCTCGGGCACCGCCTGTACGTTCGGCGCGATCACGTCGATGAGGTTGGGGCTCGTCTCCGGGTCCTTGATCAGGTCGAGATAGGTCGAGATCGATTCCACCTTGGTGCTGCGCAGGTGCATCGGGTTGGAATCGAAGGGCAGCTTGAACAGCAGCGGAATGCCCGCCACCGTGATCACGCCGACGATGATGAGCACGATCTTGCGGTTCTGGATGATCCAGTGGTCGACGCCGGCGAGCCATGTCGTCTCCACGGCCCGCGCTTCGCCCTTCGGCTTGAACACCGCGATGAGGGCAGGGAGCAGGGTGAGAGAGAAGAGATAGGCGACGATCATACCGACGCCGGCGATGAGGCCGAGCTCGGACACGCCGCGGAACGCCGTGGGCAGGAACGCGAAGAACCCCGCCACAAGGGAGATGGCGGCGAGGCTCAAGGACCAGCCGACGCCCCGCGCGGCGGCACGGATGGCGTTCGCCAGATCAGGTTGCTCGAACCGGTCGGCCCGGTATCGCACCGCGAACTGGATCCCGAAATCGATCCCGAGCCCCACGAACAGGGCGGCGAAGGCCACGGAGATCGGGTTCAGCTCGCCCACCATCAGCAGGCCGAGGGCCGCGGTGACGATGAGGCCGGCGAAGGTGGTGATCAGGACGGCGCCGACGAGGGAGGCCGAACGCAGGGCCAGCCAGACGAACAGGATGATGGCGCCGGCCGTGACGCTGTAGTTGAGGAACGCGTCCTCGGCGAGGGTGGCGAATTCGTCATCCGCCACGGCAACCGGGCCGGTGAGGCGCATGCGCGGGTTGTCCGCCGCGTCGAGGCCGCCGAGGGTGTTGATCTTCAGGTCGGTGGCGATGCGCCGGACAAGGGCGGAGGCTTCGGCGCCCGGCTGGAGCGCCGCGTAATCCAGCTTGGGCTGGATCATGATGAACTTGCGGAGTTCCGTACCCTGGGCCTTGCCGTTGGAGAGAAGCAGCTGCCAGGACAGGCGGGCCGGCTCTCCCGCCAGCACCTTGCGCAGCACCTCGTCGATCCGTGTCATCGGACCGTCGAGATCCTCGAGCTTGGCGTCGCCGCTCTTGATACCCCGGGCGCCGAGGCCGAGCACCCGCATGAGGCCGCGGAGGGACGGGTCGGCGGCGAGCGGACCGAGCAGTCCCTGCTGCTGGACGAGCTGGTCCATGGTCTTGGTGAGCTCTTCCTGCGGCATCAGCAGGAAGCCGTTCTTGTCGTAGAACGGGCCGCCATCCGGGCGGTAGACCGTCTCGATCTGATTCGGATGGTCCAGGAGGGCCTGGGCCAACGTGGCCGCGGCCTGTTCGGCGACCTCGGGCGTCTTGCCGTCGATGACGGCGACGAGGGTGCCCGTCCGTTGCGGAAACGCCTTCTCGTAGTTGATCTCGTCCTGGCGCCAGGGCACATCCGTGTCGATGAGACGCTCGACATCGGTGTTGATCCGGAAGAGATGGGCGGCGAGCGCCGCGCTTCCGACAGTGAGGAGCGCCACCAGGCCGATGACCAACCAGCGGCGTTGGACGGAAAACGCAACGAGACGTTCGATCACAAGTATCCTGCCTGACTAGCGACGCGGGCCCCACCTGAACGAGACCGGCCGGTCTCGCGGATGCGAGCGACAGGCGACGATCTCGGCGCGGAACCGGTCTTGGTCCAAGGGTCGGTTACCACCTGTCGAGGCAATCCACGAGTCCCGGCGGTATATCGAGACGTGTCATGCCTCTGCGACGGCCAGCCTCGAACGAGGGTGTCCGTACTCATCGGCAGGCGGAAATGCAACGCGGCCCCATGCTCTTGTCCTGCGGTCGAAGTCATGTGCGCCCGCGCACCGCACCATGTCGACGCCTCGACGGAACGTCGTCCAAGGCCGTGGGCGGGACACCCGTCGCTGTGGGGGCGCGCAGTTCTGACATTCGCTGGCCGAATAGGAAAAAGCACCACGGTTCGGCATAAGGACAGGATATCGCCAGTATCGGAAGCGCGACGACATGCGCCTCCCCTGTGGCCGTATTGCCCCATCACCGCTCAAACACGCATCGTGCGCTGGCCGCGCGGGCGGATCAAGATCTGTTCCAGCCTAGTGCGCTGGAATTTCGCCGCTTTTCGCGGTAATGCACCGGTTCATATCGGGGCCAAAAACAAGGAGCCGCGTCTTGGGTATTCCCCTCCGTTACGTCGCGAAGATTGGCGGCTACATTCTCAAGCAGCACCTCACCGGTCGCAAGCGCTACCCGCTCGTGATGATGATGGAGCCGCTGTTCCGCTGCAATCTCGCCTGCGCCGGCTGCGGGAAGATCGACTATCCGGACGAGATCCTGAACAAGCGTCTGCCGGTGGCCGACGCCCTGGAATCCGTGCGTGAGTGCGGCGCACCCATGGTCGTGATCGCCGGCGGCGAGCCGCTTCTGCACAAGGATCTGCCGCAGATCGTCGAAGGCATCATCGCGCAGAAGAAATTCGCGATCGTGTGCACGAACGCGCTGCTGCTCGAGAAGAAGATCAAGGACTACAAACCCAGCCCGTACTTCACCTGGTCGATCCATCTCGATGGCGACAAGGAGATGCACGACCA
This sequence comes from Methylobacterium sp. WL19, assembly GCF_008040005.1. Lineage (NCBI taxonomy): Bacteria > Pseudomonadati > Pseudomonadota > Alphaproteobacteria > Hyphomicrobiales > Methylobacteriaceae > Methylobacterium > Methylobacterium sp. WL19. The sequence goes on along the minus strand of NZ_VRVC01000143.1, from coordinate 8,124 downwards.
GTCGGTGTGCCAGCGCGGCGTCTACGACAAGGCCGTCTCCGCCATCGCGAAGGCCAAGGAGATGGGCTTCCGCGTCACCATCAACTGCACCTTCTTCAACAATTCCTCGGCGGACAAGATCGCCGACTTCTTCGACACCGTGACGAAGCTCGGGATCGACGGTATCACCGTCTCCCCCGGCTACGCCTACGAGCGCGCTCCCGACCAGCAGCACTTCCTCAACCGCAAGGCGACGAAGGACCTGTTCCGCGGCGTGTTCCGGCACGGCAAGGAGAAGGGCCGCCAGAACTGGACCTTCCAGCAGTCGGGCCTGTTCCTCGACTTCCTGGCCGGCAACCAGACCTACCATTGCACTCCGTGGGGCAACCCGACCCGCACCGTGTTCGGCTGGCAGAAGCCCTGCTACCTTCTCGGCGAGGGCTACGCGGCCACCTTCAAGGAGCTGATGGAGGAGACCGACTGGGATTCCTACGGCACCGGCAACTACGAGAAGTGCGCCGACTGCATGGTCCATTCCGGCTACGAGGCGTCCTCGGTGGTCGATTCCGTGAAGAAGCCCTGGAAGCCGCTGATCCACGCCATCCGCGGCATCAAGACCGAAGGCGAGATGGCTCCCGAGGTCAGCCTCGAGAACCAGCGCCCGGCCGAGTTCGTGTTCTCGCGCAACGTCGCGCAGAAGCTGTCCGAGATCAAAGCTTCGGGCGTCGACACCAAGCGCGAGGCGCGCAACCGCACGGCGGCCTGAACCCGCCGCACGCGATGCGTGCCTGAAACGAAAGCCCCGCGCTGCCGATGCAGCGCGGGGCTTTTTCGTGTGCGCCGAGATGATGTCCGGGCGCGTCAGGCGTCCGGAAGGCCGAGGCCGGGGCCGAGAGTGGCCCGGCACCGGGAGAGCGCCGCGAAGGCTTTTCCCGAATCCCTCGCCAGCCGGATCAGCGCGGGCAGATGGGTCGGGTTCCGGCCGAGGGCAGTGAGCACCGCGAGGATGTCGGGGTCGCCGTTCGGCTTTAGCGCCGTCGTGACAAAGGCGGGCAGGGCGCGCTCGGCCGGGTCGCAGACCACGCGAATCGCCGCGAACGGAATGCCGTGGCGGGCCGCGAAGTCCGCAGCGACGTGGGATTCCATATCGACCGCCGCCGCTCCGGTGCTGGCATGGAGTTCGGCCTTCGCGGTCACGCTCACGACCGCCGCGTCCACACCGGCGAGGTCGGCGGACAATGTCGTCAGATCGGCTCTCGACAGGGCGGAGTGAATCGCGTCGCGCAAGACGACATCGGTCTCGCGGCGTCCCGTGTCACCGACGATGCCGGTGGCGATCACCACGTCGCCGGGGAGCAGGGATGGATCGAGTCCTCCCGCGATGCCGAAACTCACCACGGCCCGGCAGCCTGCCGTCACGCGCGCGTCGAGCAGCGCACGCAGGCGCGCGGGCGACCCGCCGGCCCCCACGGCTTCGATTCCGGGACCGGCGGCGAGCCGGGCCTCCTTGGAGAGGCCGGTGACGGCGAGAATGGGAAGCATGGGATGTCCAGCCAGCGCTCCCTCCCCCTCTGCGGGGGAGGATGGCCCTGGCGTCAGCGAGGGTCGGGAGATTTCTGGAGAGGTCGCCCCCTCTCCCGCTGCTCTGCAGGCACCCTCTCCCACAGAGGGGAGAGGGTCGAGGAGAACCTACATCCCGTAGGCGACGGACCGCGTGTTGCTGCGCTTGAGATTGCGGTAGCGCGCCATGGCCCAGAGCGGGAAGAACTTCGGGTAGCCGTGGTAGCGCAGGTAGAAGACCCGCGGGAATCCGGTCGCCGTGTAGCGCTCCTCGGACCAGAAGCCGTCGGCTCCCTGCGTGCGCGTGAGGTAGTTGATGCCCCGCGTCACGGCCGGATCGTCGGCCTCGCCGGCCGCCATCAGCGCCAGCAACGCCCAGGCGGTCTGGGAGGCGGTGGAGTAGCCGGGCTCGAAGGCCGGATCGATCTTGTAGGACGAGGCGTCCTCGCCCCAGCCGCCATCCGGGTTCTGGATACGGATGAGCCACGCCACCGACCGGCGGATCTCCGGCGAGGCCGGGTCGACACCGGCGGCGTTGAGGGCGCACAGCACCGACCAGGTGCCGTAGATGAAGTTCATGCCCCAGCGACCGTACCAGGAGCCGTCCTCCTCCTGATCGTCGAGGAGGTATTTCACCCCGCGATCGAGCGCCTTCGAGGTCTCACGGGTCTCGCCCAGCTGCGAGAGCATCGAGACGACGCGCGCCGTGACGTCGGCGGTGGGCGGATCGAGCAGGGCGCCGTGATCCGAGAACGGGATGTTGTTGAGGTAATGGTGGTTGTTGTCGGCGTCGAACGCCGCCCAGCCGCCATCGCTCGATTGCAGACCCTCGACCCATTCGCGGGCGCGGGCGATGGAGACGGCGTAATCCGGCACGTCGGCGACGAGACCGTGCTGGCGCGTCGCCCGGTCCATCGCCATCACCACCACTGCGGTGTCGTCGAGGTCGGGGAAGTGCGGGTTGGCGTATTGGAACGCCCAGCCGCCGGGGCGGACATTGGGGCGGCCGGCCGCCCAATCGCCCTTGATGTCGAGCACCTGGAGCGGACGCAGCCAGTCGAGCCCGCGCCGTGCCTGATGCTCGGCATCGGGTCCGCCGGCTTCCAGCAGGGCATGGCCGGCAAGGGCCGTGTCCCAGACCGGCGAGAGGCAGGGCTGGACGTAGGCTTCGTGCTCCTTGACCACCACGAGCTTCTCGACCGCCTCGCAGGCGATCCGAACCTGCGGGTGATCGGCCGGATAGCCGAGCACCTCGTACATGAGCACGGTGTTGACCATGGCCGGGAAGATGGCGCCGAGACCGTCCTCGCCGTTGAGGCGCTCGCTGGTCCAGGCCACGGCCTTGTCGATGCCGCGCTGACGCCGCTTCTTCGGGAAATAATCCTGCGTGACCTGCAGCAGGCGGTCGATGGCGCCGAAGATCGGCGTCCACGGCCAGGTCGCGTGCGGGCTGCCGGGCCAGGACCGGACGTGGTCGGGCGGCGTCACGAACAATTCGGAGACGCCGAGCCCGAGGGGGTTCTTGGCCAGCGGCTTCTTGGCCTGCAGCACCAGCAGGGGCACGATCACGCAGCGCGCCCAGTACGAGATCTTGTCGAGGTGGAAGGGAAACCACTTCGGCAGATGCATGATCTCGACGGGCATCACCGGCACGGCGCGCCACGGCACCTCGCCGAACAGAGCCAGCAGGAAGCGCGTGAACACGTTGGAATTGGCCGCACCGCCGCGCGACAGGATGGCCTCGCGGGCACGCCGCATATGCGGGGCCTCGATCGAGTCGCCGACGAACTTCAGCGCGTAATAGGCCTTCACGCTGGCGCTCATGTCGAACGGCCCATCGTGGACCAGCGACCAGCCACCATGCTTGCCCTGCGTGCGGCGCAGATAGTTTCCGATCTTGGCCATCAGGTCGGGCGGAATGGTCGTCGCCCGGAACTGGTGGAACATGATGTATTCGGACGGGATCGTCGCATCCGCTTCGAGCTCGAAGCACAGATGCCCGTCCGCATGGACGAGATTCGTCAGGGCCTGCGTCGCCCGCATGACTCCATGCTCGACGTCGTCCAGGGAAATCTCCTGGGTCTTGGGACGCTGGAGCGTCTCGACCTTCTTGAATGCCTCTCGCATCGTCCTCGCCTCAAGCGCCGCCTGACGCGGCCCCTCTCTCACGCCGCGCCGCGCGTCATAGCTTCACCGCGTCCACGCGCTCCCTTGAGAAGCGCCTGTGCGGCCGTCGTTCCCGAACGGATCGCTCCCTCGATCGTCGATGGCAGGCCGGTCGCGGTCCAGTCGCCTGCCAGGACGAGGTTGTCGTGGGCCGTCACGGCGCTCGCGCGCCGTGCGGCCTCTTTGGGCGTTGCCGCAAAGGTCGCCCGTTTCTCCTTGACGATCTGCCAGCTTGGCAGTTCCGGTGCAAGTCCGGTCAAAGTCGAGAGCTCGGCCCAGATCTGCTTCGCCAAGTCTTCGCGCGGCACGTCCAGCAGGCGGTCGGCCCCGCTGATGGTCACCGACAGTCGGTCCGGATAGGCGAACAGCCATTCCGTCAGACCATTCACCACGCCGAGCAATAATGGCGAGCCCTGTGGAGGAAGGATCGCGAAGTGAGCATTGACGATCGAGCGGTAGGATTGCGGAACGGCCAGGCCCGGCAGGAGATCGGACGCCACCCAGGGCGGCAGGGCCAGAACCACCGAATCGTCGGGACCGAGTGTGATCGATTCGTCGCTGAACAGCAGCGTATCGACACGGCCCGCATCGGCACCGAGTCCGCGCAGGCGACGGCCGAAACGCATCTCGGCGCCGTGCTTGGCCAGATAGGCCAAAGCGGGGTCGATGAAAGCGACAGAGAGACCGCCCACGGCGATGAGCGGCCGGCAGGCGGCGCCGCCCGCGCCCAGGGTCTCGCGCAGGATCGTGGCGGCGAGGCCGACATCGCTTTCCTGCGGATCGGTGTTGAGGGCGGCGAGCAGCACCGGATGCCAAAGGCGCTCGTAGAGCGGTCCGGAACATTCCATGCGCTCGCCGATCGTGCCCGCCCGGCCGGGGGCCTTGCCCGAGGCGGCCCTGAGGATGCTCAGGGGCGCGAGGTAATCCATGGCGCGGCTGCCAGGCACGCGGCGCGAGGCCTGCAGCACCCACCACGGCACACGGCCGGCATTCGGCCGCAGGGTCCAGCGCTCGCCGGTCTTCAGGTCGGCGAAGGGAAACTCGGCCTCGTCCGGCCCGGTCAGGGCATCGGCGGGGGCGCCCACCAGCTTCAGGAAGTCGAGGGACGAGCGGTTGCCCGACAGCAGCAGGTGGTTGCCGTTGTCGATGGTCAGGCCGAGCGTCGAATCGAAATAGGAGCGACAGCGCCCGCCCGCCTGCTTGGCGGCCTCGTGCACGATGACGCGGCGCCCCTGCTCGGCAAGCGACACGGCGGCCGAAAGGCCCGCCAGCCCCGCGCCGACGACGTGAACCGTTCCGGTCTGTTGTCCCGTCATCACAGGATCCCGTGACGAAGCGCGACGCCCAGCAGGGCGAGCTTCGAGGGTTTCACGCGCGCGCGGGGCATGGCCCAGCCGCGCTTCAGCACCGCGTCGAGATAGAGCCGGTAGGCCGCCGCCATCAGGCGAGGGGCCTTCGTCTCCTTGCGGGGATTGCGGTCGATGATCGTCCAAGTGTCGCGGTAATGGGCCTCCGCCTCCCTCGCCACAGCGATGCAGACTTCACCGATGCGGGGATGAGCGATGGCGGCCTGGGGCGTCGGATCGGTCAGGCCGATGGCGGCGAGCTTTTCGCGGGGCAGGTAGAGTCGGCCGCGCTCGGCATCCTCGTCGATGTCGCGCAGAATGTTGGTGAGCTGCAGGGCGCGGCCCTCGTGATGGGCGAGGCGGATGCCATCGGCCTCGGGCAGGCCGAAGATGCGCACGGACAGTCGCCCGACCGCGCTGGCGACCCGGTCGCAATAGAGATCGAGGGTGGCCTCGTCGGGGGCGACGATGTCCTCGAACGCATCCATCGCCATGCCGTCGATGACCGCCTGGAAATCCTCGCGCAACAATCCGTAGCGCCGAATGGGCACCACGAGGTCGCGCACGCGCGGAGCCGGATTGCCGACATAGAGGGCATCGATATCGGCGCGCCAGCGGTCGAGTTCGGCCGCGCGGACGGGCGCCGGGCCACCGTCGTCGGCGACGTCGTCCACCGAACGGCAGAAGGCGTAGACCGCGTACATCGCCTCGCGGCGATCCTTCGGCAGCAGCCGCATGGCGGTGTAGAACGAGGATCCGGCGGCCGGCAGGGCGGCGTCCTGCGCCATCGCGGGTTCCTGGGCGGGTGATGCGGTGGCGCTCATGACTGCGCTCCCTGACTCGCGACGCGCGTGGACTGTCGGCGCAGGATGCGCGAGCGGAACGGACGCCGCGCCAGGGTCGAGGCGATTCCGCCCAGAGCCGTCAGGGCGAAGCCCGCCTTGCCGTGATGGACGTTCTCGGAGAGCGGGTCGCGCGTGAGCAGCCCCTTCGTGAGCACCACGGCGAGGCGGTGGATAGCCGCGATCTCGAGGCTCAGGCGCAGGTCGTCGATCAGGTCGGGCAGCACCGCGCCCTCGTCGAGGAGGACCATGGTCCGCTCGGCGAGTTCACGGATGGCCGCGCGCAGGGCAGGGGAGGCCTTGTCGGCGGCGAGCGCGTCCACGGAGACGCCGTGGCGCTCCAGCACGTCCCGCGGCAGGTAGACCCGGTCGTTGCGGCGATAGTCCTTCGCGCAATCCTGCAGGTGGTTGATGATCTGGAGCGCGGCGCAGATCGCGTCCGACGGCCCCCAGACCACAGCCGGGTCCTCGCCGTGGATGTCGAGGACGAAGCGGCCCACGGGCATCGCGGACAGACGGCAATAGGCGATGAGGTCGTCCCAATCCTCATACCGGTTCTTCCGCGCGTCGAGGCGGAAGGCGTCGAGGAGTTCGAGGGCATGCGTCGCCGGAAGGCCGCGCGCGGCGAGTTCCCGCTTCAGCGGCTCCGCCTCGCGGTCGGAGGGCCCCTTGCCGGTCAAGGCGTCGGCGAGGTCGTCGAGGAGCTCGACCTTGCGCTCGGACGACAGTTCGGCATGGTCGGCGACGTCGTCGCCCGCACGCACGAAATCGTAGAAGGCCAGGATCGCGCCGCGATTCTTCGGATGGATCAGGTGGGAGGCGACGGGAAAGTTCTCGTCCTTGTGCCCCTTGCCCGAACGCGCGTCCGTCGCGCTGTCGAGGGTTGCGGTCACTTCAGATACCCCGATTGGCGGAACCAGCCGAGGGCGTCTGACAGCCCCTCGCGGTAGGGCCGCGCGGAATAGCCGAGTTCGGCCCGTGCCTTGGCATCGGTGAAGAACATGCGGTAGCGCGACATCTTGATTCCGTCGATGGTCGCGAAGGGCGTCTTCCCGGTGATCCGCGCCATCTGTTCGGAGATGAACGCGATCGGGTAGACCACGGCGCGCGGCAGGTTGATGGTCGGCGCCTTGCGGCCGACCATGCCGGCGATGTCGGCGAGCATCTGCGACAGCAGGACGTTCTCGCCGCCCAGGATGTAGCGCTCGCCGGTGCGGCCATGGCGCAGGGCCAGGAGATGGCCGTAGGCGACGTCGTCCACATGGGCGAGGTTGAGGCCGGTATCGACGAAGGCCGGCATCCGGCCGAGGGCCGCTTCCACGATGATCCGGCCCGTCGGGGTCGGCTTGACGTCGCGGGGGCCGATGGGCGTCGACGGGTTGACGATGACCACGGGCAGGCCGTTGCGGGCCGCCATCTCCTCGACGACGCGCTCGGAGACGACCTTGCTGCGCTTGTAGGCGCCGATGGCCGTGCCGGGGGTGAGGGGCCGTGTCTCGTCGGCGGGCGTGCCGTCGTCGTGCGGCTTGATGGTCGCGACGCTCGACGTGTAGACGATCCGCTCGATACCGGCCCGGAGGGCTTCCTCCATGAGGATGACGGCGCCGTCGCGGTTGGTGCGGACGATCTCTTCCGGGTCCGGCGCCCAGAGCCGGTAATCGGCGGCGGCATGGACGAGGTAACGCTGGCCGGCGAGCGCGGCGGCGACCGACGCGCGGTCACGCATGTCGCCCTCGACGATCTCGACGTCGTTCCACACGAGGTTGGTGCGCGGCGACGAGGCCCGCACCATGATCCGCACGGAGAAGCCGGCCTTGCGGAACACGTCCACGAGGGCGGCACCGAGGAACCCACTCGCTCCGGTAATGAGAACCGGGCCGGCATCGTAACGGCTCTCGTCGAACCTGCCGGAAGGGGTGGCCTCTGTCATTTCTCTCGTAGGGTCAGGGGATTGGACAAGGAGACGCGCCGGGGCGAACCGGCATCATGCCCGGCCTTTTCTCATCGTTAGGCGGGGCGAACAAGCGCAGCGCGGCCACACACGGAGACTTCCGTGCGCGGCCACACGCCGGGGGCCTCAGGTCAGGCGAGACGCAGGCGTCCGGCCTTCTGCTCAGGCAGAGCGGCCTGGACGGTCCTGACGATGCCGTCGGCGTCGAGGCCGGCCTCGGCGTACATCGCCTCCGGGCTGTTGTGGTCCTGGTAGGTGTCCGGCAGCGTCAGCGTCCGAA
>NZ_VRVC01000142.1:0-12307 GCF_008040005.1 Methylobacterium sp. WL19 | reverse complement strand
CCCCTCGACCGGGCGCTGGCCGAAGCGGGCCTGCCCCTCGACGAGGAGCACCGCGCCGCCTTCGCCGCCCTGCGCGACACCGACGCCCTGCTGGCGCAAGACCACGAGCTTCCCGCCCTGCTGCGGGCGCTCGACGGCCGCTTCATCGCCCCGGTCGCCGGCGGCGACCTCCTGCGCAACCCGTCCGTACTGCCCACGGGACGCAACATCCACGGCTTCGACCCCTACCGCCTGCCCTCCGCCTTCGCGGTGGCCGACGGCACGCGGCAGGTCGCCCGCATCCTCGCCCGCTACCGCGACGACGGCGCGCCCCTGCCCGAGAGCGTCGCCCTGGTCCTCTGGGGCACCGACAACCTGAAGAGCGAGGGCGGCCCCATCGCCCAGGCCCTGGCCCTGATCGGCGCGAGCCCGCGCTTCGACGGCTACGGCCGCCTCTGCGGCGCCACGCTGATCCCCCTCGAAGAGCTCGGCCGCCCACGCATCGACGTGGTGGTGACCCTGTCGGGCATCTTTCGCGATCTGCTCCCTCTCCAGACCAAGCTGCTGGCGGAAGCCTCCTATCTCGCGGCCACCGCCGACGAGCCGTCGGAGCGGAACTTCGTGCGCAAGCATGCCCTCGCCCACATGGACGAGCACGGCATCGACATGGAGACCGCCGCCCTGCGGGTGTTCTCCAACGCCGAGGGCACCTACGGCGCCAACGTCAACAACCTCGTCGAATCCGGCCGCTGGGAGGACGAGGACGAGATCAGCGAGACCTTTTCGCGGCGTAAATCCTTCGCCTATGGCCGCAACGGCCGGCCCACCGCCCAGCGGGCCCTGATGGGCAGCGTGCTCGCCAAGGTCGATCTCGCTTACCAGAACCTCGATTCGGTGGAGGTCGGGGTGACCTCCGTCGACCATTACTTCGACGGTCTGGGCGGGATGGGCCGGGCGGTGGCCCGCGCCAAGGGCGAGGCCGTGCCGATCTTCATCAGCGACCAGACACGGGGGGAGGGCGTCGTGCGCTCCCTCTCCGAGCAGGTCTCCCTGGAGACCCGGACCCGCATGCTCAACCCGAAATGGACCGAGGGCATGCTCGGCCACGGCTACGAGGGCGTGCGCCAGATCGAGGCGCATCTCACCAACACCATGGGCTGGTCGGCCACCTCCAACGCCGTCGCGCCCTGGATCTACCAGCGCATCACCGAAACCTACCTCCTCGATCCGGCGATGCGCGAGCGCCTCGCCGCCCTCAACCCGACCGCGTCCGCCAAGGTCGCGCATCGGCTGATCGAGGCGCACCAGCGCGGCTTCTGGACTCCCGACGCGGCCACGCGCGACGCGCTCGACCGTGCCGAGGAGGAGCTCGAAGACCGTCTCGAAGGCATCACCGCAGGGGTCGCCGCATGAACATCGCCATCCGTAATCCCGTGGCCTCGCGCCGCGAGGAAGGCAGCCTCCAGGTCGAGCTCGATCCGGCGCTGAAGATCGGCACCGCCAAAGTCTTTGCCGTCTACGGCAAGGGCGGAATCGGGAAGTCCACCACCTCGTCGAACCTGTCGGTGGCGTTCTCGAAGCTCGGGAAACGCGTGCTGCAGATCGGCTGCGACCCGAAACACGATTCGACCTTCACCCTGACGAAGCGCCTCGCCCCCACGGTGATCGATGCCCTGGAGGCGGTGCAGTTCCATTCCGAGGAATTGCGGATCGAGGATTTCGTGGCCGAGGGCTATAACGGCGTCATGTGCGTCGAGGCCGGCGGCCCCCCCGCGGGCACCGGCTGCGGTGGCTACGTGGTCGGCCAGACGGTGAAGCTCCTCAAGGAGCATCACCTTCTCGAAGACACCGACGTGGTCATCTTCGACGTGCTCGGCGACGTGGTCTGCGGCGGCTTCGCCTCGCCGCTCCAGCATGCCGACCAGGCGCTGATCGTCACCGCCAACGACTTCGATTCGATCTTCGCCATGAACCGGATCGTGGCCGCGATCCATTCGAAGTCGAAGAATTATCCGGTGCGGCTGGGGGGCGTCATCGCCAACCGCTCGGCCAAGACCGACGAGATCGACCGCTTCAACGCCGCCGTCGGCCTGGAGCGCATCGCGCATTTCCCCGATCTCGACGTGGTCCGGCGCTCGCGCCTCAAGAAATCGACCCTGTTCGAGATGGAGCCGACGCCGGAACTCATCGCGGTGACGGACGAGTACATGCGGCTGGCCGCCCATCTCTGGGCCGGCGGCAAACCGCTCTCGGCGATGCCGATGAAGGACCGCGACCTGTTCGAGTTCCTCGGGTTCGATTGAGGGTTAAGCGCCATGACGAGCACCAGCTACGCGGCGCGCCGGTCGCAACTGACAACCTATTTCGACCGCACGGCGGTGGAGGCCTGGGCGCGTCTCACCACGGACGCCCCGGTCTCGAAGATCCGCGCCACGGTGCGGGCGGGGCGGGACGCCATGCGGGCGAACCTGCTCTCCTGGCTGCCCGACGATCTCACGGGCCGGCGCGTCCTCGATGCCGGCTGCGGGACGGGAGCCCTCAGCGTCGAGGCCGCCCGGCGGGGAGCGGAGGTGGTCGCCATCGACGTCTCGCCGACGCTGGTGGATCTGGCCCGCGAGCGCAGCGCCGAGCTTCTCGGCGGCCACCGCATCGACTTCCGCGTCGGCGACATGCTCGACCCCCGGCTCGGGCACTTCGACCACGTGGTGGCGATGGACTCGCTCATCCATTACAGCGCCGGCGACATCGTCCGCGCCCTCGCGGAACTCGGCCTGCGCACCGACGGGTCCCTGGTCTTCACCGTGGCCCCGCGCACGGCGCTCCTCACGGTGATGCACGCCGCGGGCCGGCTCTTCCCGCGCGGCGACCGGGCGCCCGCCATCGTGCCGATCACCGAAGGCGGCCTGCGCCGCCGGATCGGCGGGGAGGCCGCGCTCGCCGGGTTCGCCGTGGGGCGGACGCAGCGGGTCAACAGCGGGTTCTATCTTTCCAATGCCGTGGAGTTGGCGCGGGTCTCGGCGAGTTTTCCGTCCTCCAAGCCACGACCTCATCCTGAGGTGCCGCAGCGGAGCGGAGGCCTCGAAGGAGCCCTCCAGAACCCGCCGAGCAATCTGGATGCCTCCTTCGAGGCCGCTGCGCGGCACCTCAGGATGAGGGGGTCTGGTCGGATGGATGCGGAGACGCGCCCATGAAACCCGCCGACCTCACCGCCCGCCTGCTCACGCGCCTCGGCCCCGGCCTGATGCCGTTCCTGCCCTTCGCCGATGCGGCGACGCCGGAACTGCCGCTGGGTCGGCTCCTGCGGCTGTCGCTGTTCCAGGTGACGGTGGGCATGGCCGCCGTGCTCCTCATCGGTACGCTGAACCGGGTGATGATCGTCGAGCTCGAAGTCCCGGCCTGGATCGTGGCCGTGATGCTGTCGCTGCCCCTGGTCTTCGCCCCCTTGCGGGCCCTGGTCGGCTTCCGCTCGGACAGGCACCGCTCGGTCCTCGGCTGGCGGCGCGTCCCCTACATCTGGTTCGGCACGCTGCTGCAGTTTGGCGGGCTCGCCATCATGCCGTTCTCCCTTCTGATCCTGTCGGGCGACACCACCGGCCCGGTCTGGCCCGGCCATGTGGCGGCGGCGCTCTCTTTCGTCATGGTGGGGGCCGGCCTCCACACCACCCAGACCGTCGGGCTGGCGCTCGCCACCGATCTCGCCCCCGCCCATGCCCGGCCGAGGGTGGTGGCGCTCCTCTGCGCCATGCTGCTGGCCGGCATGATGGTCAGCGCCATCGCCTTTGGCCTGCTGTTGGCGAACTTCTCGGCCCTGCGGCTGATCCAGGTGATCCAGGGCGCGGCCGTCGTGACCATCGTTCTCAACGGCATCGCCCTTTGGAAGCAGGAGGCGCGACGGCCCGGACGCACGGCGACGGACCTGCCGCGCCCGAGTTTCTCGCAATCCTGGGCCGCCTATGCCGGCAGCGGCCTCGCCCGCCGGCGCCTCGTGGCCACGGGGCTGGGCACCGCCGCCTTCTCGATGCAGGACATCCTGCTCGAACCCTATGGCGGCCAGATCCTGCACCTGCCGGTCGCCGCCACCACGGCGCTCACCGCCATGCTCGCGGCCGGGGGCGGGGTCGGCCTGCTTCTGGCCGCGCGCTGGCTCAACCGGGGCGGCGATCCGTTCCGGGTGGCGGCCGCCGGCAGCGGGGTCGGCATCATGGCCTTCTCGGCAGTGATCTTCGCGGCTCCCCTCGCCTCGGCCCAGCTCTTCGCCACCGGCGTCACCCTGATCGGCCTCGGCGGCGGATTGTTCGCCCACGGCACGCTCACCGCCTCCATGGCGAAGGCGGGGCCGGAGGATACCGGCCTGGCGCTCGGCGCCTGGGGCGCGGTCCAGGCCAGTGCGGCCGGCATCGCCATCGCCGCGAGCGGCATCCTGCGGGACGTGGGCTCCAGCCTCTCGGCATCAGGCGCGCTCGGCGAGGCCATGAGCGATCCGTCCGTCGGCTACCTCATCGTCTACCACATCGAGATCGCCCTGCTGTTCGCGACCCTCGTCGCCATCGGACCGCTGGTCCGCGACACCGGCAGTCGTGACACCGCCACACGCGGCAGGGAGGCACGCGCCCTCCTGCCGTCCCCTGTTCCCGGTCAAGGAGCCTGATCATGCCAAGAGGTGAAATCACGGGCTATGTCGATGTCGCCCAGGTCGTGCTCTACGCGTTCTGGATCTTCTTCGCCGGCCTCGTCTTCTACCTGCGCCAGGAGGACCGCCGCGAAGGCTATCCCCTGGAGAGCGAAGCGGCCGGCCGCCTCAAGCGCCCCGACCCGATCCTGATCCCGAGCCCGAAGCAGTTCCTGCTCTCCAACGGCCTGGTGAAGACCGCCCCCCAGACCGACATGCAGCCGGCCTGGAACTACAAGGGCCACAAGCGCGAGGTCTGGCCCGGCTCGCCGCTCGAGCCGGACGGCGACGGCCTGCACGACCAGATCGGCCCCGGCTCCTACGCCGATCGCGACGATCACCACGACCGCACATGGGACGACGAGAAGCGGATCGTTCCGCTTCGGGTCGCCGAGCATTTCGTGGTCCACGAGGACGGCCCGAACCCGATCGGCATGACCGTGTTCGGCGCCGACCGGCAGGTGGCCGGCACGGTCACCGACCTCTGGATCGACCGCGGCGAATCCATGGTCCGCTACATCGAGGTCGAGCTCGGCTCGGGCGGGCGCCGGGTGCTGATGCCCAACACCTTCTGCCGGACCGGGCGGTTCTCGCGCACGGTGAAGACCGAGGCCCTGCTGGCCCACCAATTCACCGACATCCCCGGCCAGAAGGACCCTGATTCGGTGACCCTCTACGAGGAGGAGCGGATCATGGCCTTCTTCGGCGCCGGCACCCTCTACGCCACGGCCGAACGCCAGGAGCCGTTCCTGTGAGCCGCGCCGTGAAATCCCCCCTGGGCGTGCCCGCCAACGCCTTCGACGCGCCGCCGGGCCTGCCCGCGCCTCTGCCTGCCGGAGAACATATCCTCTGGCAGGGCCGCCCCTGCGCCTTCGGCATCGCCGCAAGGGCGCTGCATGCCCGCCTCGTCGGCCTCTGGTTCGTCGGGCTGGCCCTGTGGGCGGCGATCCCGCCCCTCGGCGAGGGTGCCTTCGGACAGGCGGTGCTTCTCGCCGGTCCCACCCTCCTCGTCGGTGCCGGCGCGGTCGCGCTCCTCGGCCTCCTCGGCTGGCTCTCGGCGCGCTCGACCACCTACACCATCACCAACCGCCGGGTGGTGATGCGCCTCGGCATCGCCCTGCCGATGACCCTCAACCTGCCCTTCAGCCTGGTCGAGGGCGCGGGGTGCAAGGTCTTTACGGACGGGAGTGGTGACCTGCCTTTACGCCTGCGCAGGGGCAACCGCGTCGCCTACCTTCACCTGTGGCCCCATGCCCGTCCCTGGACCGTCACCAACCCCGAACCGATGATGCGATCGGTGCCGGATGCGAAGCGTGCCGCCGAAATCCTTGCCCGCGCACTGTCAAGCGCACTTGACACAACCGAGGAAACTGGGACTCCTATGGTTATCGCGCGGCAACGGCCCGTTCGCCCGCCGCGCCTCGCCAACGCGAGTTGAAATCAGGGAGGAGACGCGATGACGGCGAAGGCTGATGCCGCCCGGATTCCGCGACCGCTGGTCATCGGGGCGCTCGGGCTCATGGGGTTCGTGACCGTCGTGGTGGGGGTCGGCCGCAGCGAGGGGATCGGCCTCTCGCACATGCCGCCGGCCCGGATCGTCCGCTCCGTCGATCTGACCCCGGAGGACCGTGCCGACGGCGCCATCGTCATCCGGGATGCCCGGACCCAGGACGTCATCACCACCGTCGAGCCCGGCCAGGACAATTTCGTCCGCGCCACCCTGCGCGGTTTCGGCCAGGCCCGCCTGCGCGCCGGCCTCGGCCGGGAGCAGCCCTTCCGCCTGACGCGCCTGACAGACGGCGGCCTCGAACTCTCCGACCCGTCGACGGGCCGCGCCGTCAATCTCGGCGCCTTCGGCCCGTCTAACTTCGTCGCCTTCACGAGGCTCCTCCCCGAGACGAGGCTCGCCGACAGCGGAGCGGTCCGATGATCGCGTCGTTCGGACGTCGCATTGTCGAGGTGCCCTGCACCGTCGAGATCGAGCAGACCCCCGAGACGCTCCACGCCCATGTGACCCTGGACGCCGCGTTCGAGATCGAGCCGGGCGACGAGGTCCAGGTCCACGACGCGCCGACCTCCGTGCCCTACGGCGAGCGCCTCGTGGTCCGCCGCACCGCCACGGTCACCCGTGCCGGCATCCTGGAGCGGCTCTGGACCAAGTTCACCGGCCATTTCGAGCTCACCGAACTCTACGAAGTCAGCTTCTCAGAGAGGAGGCGCCTGTGAACGTCTCGATCCAGCACCAAGGCCCGAAGGGCGTCACGCCCAAGCTGCCCATGAACGAGGGCACCAAGGCCGCCCAGGAGACGACCTTCCTTTCACCCCGCTTCTACACCACCGATTTCGAGGAACTCGACCGCACCGATGTGGAGCCCGTGCGCAAGCAATGGGACATCCTGATCGCGGAACTGCGCGCCGACCCGAACAAGCGCCACTTCACCCGCAACGAGGAGTTCGACCTCGACATGTCCGGCCTCGACCCGGACCTGCGCAAGGAATTCATGGATTTCCTCGTCTCCTCGATCACCGCCGAGTTCTCGGGCTGCGTGCTCTATGCGGAGATGAGGAAGCGCGCCAAGAACCCAGACATCCGCGAGCTGTTCGGCTTCATGAGCCGGGACGAGGCGCGGCATGCCGGCTTCATCAACGACGTGCTCAAGGATTTCGGCATCGGCGTCGACTTGGGATTCCTGACGAAGTCGAAGAAGTACACCTTCTTCCGGCCGAAGTTCATCTTCTACGCCACCTATCTCTCCGAGAAGATCGGCTACGCCCGCTACATCACGATCTTCAGGGAGCTGGAGCGCAACCCGGAAAGACGCTTCCACCCGATCTTCAAGTGGTTCGAGAAGTGGTGCAACGACGAGTTCCGCCACGGCGAGGCTTTCGCGCTGCTGATGCGCGCCAACCCCAAGCTGACCACCGGCATCAACCGCTACTGGATCAAGTTCTTCCTGCTCGCCGTCTTCGCGACCATGTATGTGCGCGATCACTGCCGGCCGCATTTCCACAAGGCTTTGGGGGTCGATCCGACCGATTACGACTTCAAGGTCTTCCAGATCACCTCCGACATCTCGAAACAGACATTCCCGCTCACCCTCGATCTCGACAATCCGAAGTTCAAGGCGGCTCTCGACCGGCTTCTCGTCTGTTCCAACAAGCTCGCCGACGCCAAGGCGCAGGGCGGGATCGTGGGCAGGCTGAAACAGGGCGCCTGGATCGCGGCCTCGGCGGTGAACTTCGTCCGGCTCTATGCCCTGCCCACCATCGACAACCCGATGCCCGCCGAAATCCGACTCGAGCCGGTCTGGTAGGACGCGGGAGGATGGCCGCCCACGCCGTTCCCGCGCTCTACGCGGTGCTGATCTGGTGGTTCTCCACCGGTCTCATCATCCTGCTCGATCACCGCCCCCGCCATACCCACCCCTGGAGCATGGCGGCAGGCACCCTGGTGCTGGTGGCCGCGCTCTACGCCATCGGCGCCAGCGCCGGGGACACCAGCGAGGCGGGCGCCTACACGGCGTTCACGGCGGCACTCCTCGTCTGGGGCTGGCAGGAGATGAGCTATTACATGGGCTACGTCGCGGGGCCGCGCAAAACCGGCTGCCCTCCCACGACGACGGGGTTCGCCCTGTTCCGGGCGGCGGCGGCCACGAGCCTGTGGCACGAGGCGGCCATCGTCGCCGGGATGGCCGGCATTCTCGCCCTGACCTGGGCTGAGCCCAACAAATTCGCCCTGTGGACCTACCTGATCCTCTGGGGAATGAACCTCTCGGCGCGGCTCAACATGTTCCTCGGCGTGCGCAACCTCAACGCCGAGTTCCTGCCCGAACGCCTCGGCTACCTCGCCTGCTTCCTCAGGAACCGGCGCATGAACGCGCTCTTCCCGTTCTCGGTCGGCATCGCCGCCCTCGTGACGATCCTGCTCGCGTGGGCCGCGATGGGGGAGGGGATCGGCGCCCACGAGGTGGCCGGCTTCACCATCGTCACCACGCTGATGGCGCTGGCGACTCTGGAGCACGGCTTCCTGATGCTGCCCCTGCCCTCGGCGGCCCTGTGGGCCTGGAGCCTGCCGAAGGCTGCGGGCACCCCGAACCCTCCCGCCTATGCGGGGGAGGGTGCCTGCGGAACGGGCGTGAGAGGGGTCGGCACAGGCTTTTCCGGAGAGGCGGCTCCCCTCTCCCGACCCTCGCTCACACGAGGGCCCCCCTCCCCCGCAGAGGGGGGAGGGAACGCTCTCTGACGCTCCAGCACGACGAGTCTCAAGCAGCCAACGCGAAACATCGCGATCCATAGGGAAGGGGACGGCCATGAACTACGAAGACTTCTTCGGCGATGCCTTGTCCGGTCTCCACCGCGAGGGCCGCTACCGCGTCTTCACCGATCTCGAGCGCCGGAACGGCCGCTTCCCCCACGCCACCCATCACAGCCCGGGCGGGCAGCGCCCGGTGACCGTCTGGTGCTCGAACGACTATCTCGGCATGGGCCAGAACCCGGTCGTGCTCGACGCCATGCACGAGGCGCTCGACCGCTGCGGCGCCGGGGCGGGCGGCACCCGCAACATCTCCGGCACCAACCATTACCACGTGCTTCTGGAGCAGGAGCTCGCCGACCTCCACCGCAAGGAGGCGGCCCTGCTCTTCACCTCCGGCTACGTCTCGAACTGGGCGGCGCTGGGCACGCTCGCCGGCAAGCTGCCGGGCTGCGTCGTGCTGTCGGATGCCGAGAACCACGCCTCGATGATCGAAGGCATCAAGGCGTCCCGCGCCGAGCGCCACATCTTCCGCCACAACGACCCTGAAGACCTCGACCGCAAGCTGCGGATGATCGACCCGTCGCGGCCCAAGCTCGTGGCCTTCGAGTCGGTCTATTCCATGGACGGCGACATCGCCCCCATCGCCGAGATCTGTGACGTCGCCGAAGCGCATGGCGCGCTGACCTATCTCGACGAGGTCCACGCGGTCGGCCTCTACGGCGCGCGCGGCGGCGGCATCTCCGAGCGGGAGGGCCTCGCCCATCGCCTCGACGTCATCGAGGGAACCCTCGGTAAGGCCTTCGCGGTGCATGGCGGCTACATCACCGGCTCGGCCAAGCTCTGCGATTTCGTCCGCAGCTTCGCCTCCGGCTTCATCTTCACCACCTCGCTGCCGCCTGCCGTGGCGGCGGGGGCCGCTGCGAGCATCAAGCACCTGAAGGCCAGCGGAACCGAGCGCGCCCGGCACCAGGAGCGGGTCGCCCAGGTCCGCGCACGGCTCGACGCCGCCGGCATCCCCTACCTCCCCAACGATAGCCACATCGTGCCCGTGATGGTCGGCGACCCCGTCCTGTGCAAGGCGATCAGCGACACGCTCCTCGACGAGTTCGGCATCTACGTCCAGCCGATCAACTACCCCACCGTGCCGCGCGGGACCGAGCGCCTGCGCATCACCCCGTCGCCGCTGCATTCGGACGCCGACATCGACCATCTCGTCGGGGCGCTGTCCGCCATCTGGACGCGGATGGGCGTGGAGCAGGCGGCGGCGGAGTAGCATTCCCCTCTCCCCGCCGGGCGGGGAGAGGACCTCGTCCTCCCCCCGTCGGGAGGCGAGGTGAGCCCGGCAGGGCGAAGGTGAGGGGGTCCCTCCGGACGGGGCTCCTTCGACAGCGCCCCCTCACCCTCGGCTGCCGCCTCGTTTCGGACCCGACAAGGGGTCCGAACCCCTCTCCCCGCCGGGCGGGGAGAGGGGACCATCCAGAGCTTGAATCGGGTCACCGGGAGACTGTCGATGATCGTCAACGGAACGGCCCGAACCGCATCCCTCCCGTCAAACGCCCACCCTCGTCCCGAGGCGCCGGAGCGCGACGCGAGCCAAGGAATCCTCCGGAAGCCCCGAGGCGACCCCGACCCGTCCATCACGGCACCGCCCATCACCTTCCCCTTCTCCGCCATCGTCGGCCAGGACGAAATGCGGCGGGCCCTGATGATCGCGGCGGTGGACCCGTCCGTGGGCGGCGTCCTCGTCTTCGGCGACCGGGGCACCGGCAAGTCCACCGCGATCCGGGGCCTCGCCGCCCTGCTGCCGCCGATGAGGGCGGTGGTCGGCTGTCCCTATTCCTGCGACCCCGGCAAACCCGCCGGGGAGTGCCCGCATTGTTCCGGCCGCAGCGATGCGCGAAAAAGCTACCTCGCGCCGGTGCCGGTGGTGGACCTGCCGCTGGGCGCCACCGAGGACCGGGTGGTGGGCGCCCTCGACCTCGAACGGGCGCTGACGCGCGGCGAGAAGGCGTTCGAGCCCGGCCTGCTGGCCCGGGCCAATCGCGGCTTCCTATACATCGACGAGGTCAACCTCCTCGACGACCACCTCGTCGATCTCCTCCTCGACGTGGCGGCCTCCGGGATCAACACCGTGGAGCGCGAGGGGTTGAGTGTCCGGCACCCGGCGAAGTTCGTTCTAGTGGGCAGCGGCAACCCGGAGGAGGGCGAGCTGCGGCCCCAGCTCCTCGACCGGTTCGGCCTCGCCGTGGAGGTGACGACGCCCACCGACCTGCCCACCCGCATCGACGTGGTGCGCCGGCGCGACGCCTATGAGCGCGACCCCGCGGGGTTCTGCGCCAGCTATGCCAAGGCCGACCGGGCGCTGCAGAAGCGCCTCACCGCTGCCAGGGCGCGCCTTGCCGGGCTCGACATGCCCGATGCGACCCTGGAGGCCGCGGCCCGGCTCTGCCTCGCTCTGGGCACCGACGGCCTGCGCGGCGAGCTGACCCTGATGCGCACCGCCCGGGCGCTGGCCGCCTATGAGGGGGCCGACACCGTGGGAATCGACCATCTCCGACAGGTCGCGCCATCGGCCCTGCGCCACCGCCTGCGCCGCAATCCGCTCGACGAATCCGGCTCCACCGCCCGCGTCGCGCGAGCGGTGGAGGAGGTGCTGGGCGCGTGAGCGAGGGTCCGGCGATCTGGGCCGACGCCCTGCGCATCGCCCGGCTCGTGGCCGCCGACCCGCACGGCTGCGGAGGCGTGGTTTTGCGTGCCGGGGCCGGTCCGGTGCGCGACCGCTGGCTCGAGATCCTTCGCGAAAACCTCAATCCCGGCAAGCCGTTACGGCGAATGCCGGCGGGCATCGCCGAGGACCGGCTCGTCGGCGGGCTCGACCTCGCGGCGACGCTTTCCGCCGGGCGGCCGGTGGCCCAGGCCGGGCTGCTGGCCGAGGCCGATGGGGGGCTACTCGTCGCCGCGATGGCGGAGCGGATGGGGCAGGGCACCGCCGCGCATCTCGCCGCCGCCCTCGATACCGGGCGGCTGAGGGTGGAGCGGGACGGGCTGGCGGAGACCCGGCCGGCCAGGTTCGGCCTCATCCTCCTCGACGAGGGGATCGGCGAGGACGAGGCCGCCCCGGCCGCTCTCGCCGACCGGCTGGCCTTCCATCTCGACCTCACGAGCGTGCCGCCGAGCGCCATGCGACCGGTGCTTCGACCGCCATGCGACGGCCTTTCGCCGGAATCCGAAACGCCGCCGCATGGCGGTGGGCGCAGCGACCACGACCCCGTCGCGGAGCTGAGCGAGGTCGCGGCCCGGCTCGGCATCGATTCCTTACGCGCGCCGCTCCTCGCCCTCCGGGTCGCCCGCCTCCTCGCCGGGCGCGCCGGGCGCGGTGGCGGGCGACCCGGAGGGCGAGGAGC
>NZ_VRVC01000141.1:0-12391 GCF_008040005.1 Methylobacterium sp. WL19 | reverse complement strand
GGCCGGCCGCGCGCATCGCCTCCCTCGGCGGGGCCGTGACCGAGATCCTCTACCGGCTCGGGGCCGCGAGCCGGATCGTGGTGGTCGACACCACCAGCATCTACCCGGCGCAGGCCCTGCGCGAGAAGCCGAATGTCGGCTATCTGCGCGCGCTGTCGGCGGAGGGGCTGCTCTCGGCCGGCCCGGACCTCGTCATCGCGGCCGAGGGCGCCGGCCCCGCCGACGTGCTGACCCTGGTGCGCGAGGCGGGCGTGCCGGTCTCCATCGTCAAAGAGCCGCCGACCCCCGAGGGTGTCCTCGACAAGATCGCCACCGTGGGACGCCTCGCCGGCCTCGAACGGGAGGCCGCCGCCCTCGCCGCGGAGGTGCGCGCGCAATTCGCCGGCCTGAGCGAGCAGCGCGCCCGCATCACCCGCCCGGCCAGGGCGCTCGTCGTGCTGTCGGTGGCGAACGGCCGCGTCATGGTCGGGGGCCGCAACAGCACGGCGGACGGCATCCTGGCCCTGGCGGGGGTGGAGAACGCGGCCACCGGCATCGAGGGGTTCAAGCCGATGACGGACGAGGCCATCATCGCCGCCGCCCCCGACGCCGTGGTGATGATGCAGAACGGGGCCGAGGCCCCGAACCCGGAGACGACCTTCGCCCCCGGCACCGCCCTCGGCCAGGTGCCGGCGGCGGCCAAACACGCCCTCGTGGCCATGGACGGCCTCTACCTCCTCGGCTTCGGCCCGCGCACCCCGGATGCCGCACGCGACCTGATACGGGCGATCTACCCCGACCTCATCCGTGGCTGATCCTGTCCACGGGGACAGGCTCGCCGATCCGCGCCGCCGGGACGTCGCGGTCTTCGCCGGCCTGGCGATCCTCGTCCTCGCCGTCAGCCTCCTCTCCGTCGGCGTCGGGGCGATCCCCATCGCGCCGGCGCGGATCCTCGACGTGATGATGCAGGGCGGGGCGGATCCGAGCCTCGCGCGCGACAGCCTCGTCATCCTCAACATCCGCCTGCCGCGCACCCTCCTGGGCCTGATGGTCGGCGCGGGCCTGGCTGTTTCCGGGGCGCTGATGCAGGGGCTCTTCCGCAATCCCCTGGCCGATCCGGCCCTGGTCGGCGTCTCCGCCGGGGCGGGTCTCGCGGCGGCCTGTATCATCGTCCTCGGCGACCGGCTCCTCGTGGCCTTCAGCCTGCCGGGGCCGCTCCCCTATGCGGTGCTGCCGGCGGCGGCCTTCTGCGGGGGGCTCACCGCGACGCTGGGCCTCTACCTCGTCGCCACGCGCTCGGGCCGGACCTCCGTGGCGACGATGCTGCTCGCCGGCATCGCGCTCGGAGCGCTGAGCGGCGCGATGACGGGGCTCCTCGTCTATGCCAGCGACGACCGGCAGCTGCGCGACCTCACCTTCTGGTCCCTGGGCAGCCTCGGGGGATCGACCTGGACCAAGGTGGCGGCGACCGCTCCGGCGATCCTCCCGGTGCTGATCGCCGTGCCGTTCCTCGGGCGCGGGCTCAACGCCCTGGTCCTCGGGGAGGCGGAGGCGTTCCATCTCGGCATCCCGGTGGAGCGGCTCAAGCGGGCGGCGATCCTCCTCGTCGCCATCGCCGTCGGCGCCGGCGTGGCGGCGGCCGGGGTGATCGGCTTCGTCGGCCTCGTGGTGCCCCATACCCTGCGGCTGATGATCGGCCCCGAGCACCGGCGGCTCCTGCCGGCCTCCGCCCTCCTCGGGGGCGCGCTCCTCGTCCTGGCGGATGTGGCGGCGCGTCTCGTGGTGGCGCCGGCCGAACTGCCGATCGGGATCGTCACGGCGCTGGTGGGTGCCCCCGTCTTCCTGTGGCTCCTCCTGGCGCGGACCCGGACCCTCGATGTCTGAGGCGGCGCCCCTGCTCACCGCCTCCGGCCTCGCCTTCGCCACGGGCGGGCGCACCCTCGTGGAGGGCGTGTCGCTCGACGTGGAGCCAGGATCGCTGCAGGTCATCATCGGCCCGAACGGCGCGGGCAAATCCACCCTGCTGCGCCTCCTCTGCGGCGAGCTCGCCCCCACCGCGGGCACGGTGGCCTATGGCGGAACGCCGGTTCCGACGATCCCGCCCTGGCGGCTCGCGGCCCTGCGGGCGGTGCTGCCGCAGACCACGCGGCTCGCCTTTCCCTTCTCGGTCTCGGACGTCGCCCGCATCGGCCTCGACGGCATCGGCCGCGGCCTCACCCGGCGCGACCGCGAGGCGATCCTCGCCGACGCCCTCGGCCGGGCCGACATCCTGCATCTCGCGGGCCGTGCCTATCAGAGCCTCTCGGGCGGCGAGCAGGCCCGGGTCCAGTTCGCGCGCGTGCTGTGCCAGCTCGCCGCCGGCCGCACCATCGCCACCGGACAGGTCCTGTTCCTCGACGAGCCCACCGCGAGCCTCGACCTGCGCCATCAGAGCGCGATCCTGGAAGCCGTGGATGGGCTGCGGGGCCGCGGCGTCGGCGTGGTGGCGATCCTGCACGACCTCAACCTCGCGGCGGCCTATGCCGACACCCTGCTGGTGCTCTCCGAGGGCCGCCTCGTGGCGCGCGGCACCCCGTCGGCGATCCTGCGCGACGACCTGATCGCCGAGGTCTTCCAGGTGAACTGGCCCGTCGGGCGGGTGCCCGAGGGCGGCCGGCCCTTCATCCTTCCGCGCCGCCTGTGACCGGGCGGCAACAGACCACGGGATTATAAAACTAGGCTAGAACAGGTCTAGGCATATTCAGATGCTCCTTGGACTCACACCAATCTAACCAAGACTAAACCGCGTTGACCGCACAGTCATGGAGCAGCATCAGCGCTGGGAGCCAGCCCATCTCCCGGCGCTGTCTCTCCTGTCTCGCGGAATCGGTCATGCCTCCCCGTCTCCTCCTCACCCCCCATCGCGCCGGCGCCCTCGTCGGCGTCTCGCTCATCGCGATGAGCGCCGGTCAAGCGCAGACGGCGCCCGCCCTCCCCGCGGCGCAACCGCCGCACACGGCAGTGAGCCTCGACACCCTCTCGGTCACCGGGACGAAGACCGAGGAGCCCGCCATCGACGCCCTGTCCGGGAGCAGCGTCGTCACCCGCGCGCAGATGGACCGCCTGCAGCCGAGCCGCCTCTCCGACGTCCTGCGCGACGTCCCCGGCGTCACCACGCAGGAGAACCAGAACGACCCGGCCCAGGCCATCAACATCCGCGGGCTGCAGGATTTCGGGCGCGTCAACGTCCTGGTGGACGGCGCCCGCCAGAACTTCCAGACCTCGGGCCACAGCGCCAACGGCGTCTTCTATCTCGATCCCGAACTCGTCGGCGGCGTCGACATCACGCGCGGCCCCACCTCCACCATCTACGGCTCCGGCGCGATCGGCGGCGTGGTCGCCTTCCGCACGCGCTCCATCGACGACATCCTGGCGCCGGACGAGAAGGCGGGCGCGGTCCAGAAATTCGGCTTCGGCTCGAACGGACAGAAATTCCTGAACTCGACGGCGCTGGGCGCCCGCATCGGCACCGCGGCGGATGTGTTCGGTCAGTTCGTCTACCGCAACAACGACGCCTATCGCGACGGGTTCGGCACGCTCGTGCGCGACACCGGCAACGAACTGATCTCCGGCCTGGCCAAGTTCAACCTCCGGCCCGCCGACGGCCACGAGATCAGCGGCACGGCCCTCCTGCAGAACTTCGACTTCGCCAATAACGGCAGCAGCAACGCCGGAGCCCGCTTCAACAACGCGGTCCAGGCCAACACCTACACCCTCGGCTACCGCTTCGCCCGGCCCGACGTGCCGCTGATCGATCTGAGCGTGAAGGGCTACTACGCCAGCACGCACAACACGCTGACCTTCCTCAACGACACCGCGAGCGGTCTCTACGGCAATCTCGGCGTGCGGGCCGGCGACAGGATCGACTACGACATCGAGACGCTGGGCGTCGACGTCCACAACACGGCCCGTTTCGACACCTGGGCCTTGAGCCACGCCCTGACCATCGGCGGCGACGCGGTGTTCGACCGGGTCAAGACCACGGACAATGCCGGGGGCTTCGGCTCCGCCTTCACGCCCTCCGGGGAGCGGACCCTGGCGGGCGCCTTCATCCAGGACGAGGTGCGCTACGCCTCCTGGCTGCGGGTCATCGGAGCGTTGCGCTACGACCATTACGAAATGTCCGGCGGCAACGCGAGCTCGAGCGGCGACCGCCTCTCTCCCAAGATCACGGTGGGGGTCTCGCCCTTTGCCGGGATCGAGTTCTACGGCACCTATGCGGAAGGCTATCGGGCGCCATCGATCACCGAGACCCTGGTCCAGGGCATCCATCCCTTCCCGGCCTTCAACATCCTTCCGAATGCGTCCCTGAAGCCTGAAGTGGCGCACAATATCGAAGGGGGCATCAACCTCAAATACGGCGATGTCCTGAGGCCCGGCGACGTCTTCCGCGCCAAGGCCAACGTCTTCCAGAACGAGATCGACGACTACATCAACACCGCCCAGGTCGGCCCGACCTATTTCGTGCCCGTGATTCCCGGCATTCCGGCCTCGGTCTGCGTCGGCCGGCCCGGACGTTTCCCGTGCTTCATCCCGGTGCAGTCGTTCCAGTACCTCAACGTGGCGCAGGCCGAAATCTCCGGCGTCGAACTGGAGGGCGCCTACGATTGGGGCGGCGGCTTCGTCTCGGTGGCGGCCACCCATACCGAGGGGCGCGACAAGGCCACGCGCGAGGCCCTTCTGAGCATCCCCCCGGACCGCATCAGCGCCACGCTCGGCCTGCGCTTCCTCGACGACAGCCTCACGGTGGGAAGCCGCCTCACCTTCGTGGACAAAAGCAACGTCGTTCCCGCCAGTGCGACGATCCTGGCGACCAAGGCCTATGGCCTCGTGGATTTCTTCGCGTCCTACCGGGTCAACGACCGGATCCGCGCCGACTTCACCCTGCAGAACGCCTTCGACAAGCGCTACACCCAGTACCTCAACCTGCTGCAGAGCCCAGGCCTGACGGCAAAGGCCGCGATCAGCATCAAGTTCGCCACGCGCTGACCGACGGGATAGTCAGTTCGCGCGACGCACCACGGTGCGGGAGGGCGGCGGGCAGGCTTCACGTGACCTGGCCCGCCTCGCTCCCTTCATGAGGCGGAGGTGGTGCCCCGTGATGAAGTCGATGCCGGTTCCAGCGCCGCATTGCTGCCTTGATTTAAGCGGGCCGACGCGCCAATTTGAAGAGAGGCCATAAGGAACCATGGAATGAAGGCCGAAAAGCGTGCTGCGCTCAAGTTGGCGATCAAGCGCTATACAACTGCAAAGAAAGCGACGAAGGCCTTAGCGTTGGGCGCCCTGGTCAAAGAGGGGACGCACAATAAAAAAGGCGAAATCACTGCCGCCTACGGTGGCGAACGAAAGAAAAAAGCCACTGCTGGGTTTTAATGTCTAGAAATTTGCCGTCTTTCGTTTTTGGCTACCACGGGTGTAGCAGAAAGGTAGGCCGCAAAGCTTTGACTCACGGTCTTCCTTTGGCCCCTTCCAATAAAGATTACGATTGGCTCGGCCCGGGAGTCTATTTTTGGGAAAACGATGCGCTACGGGCCTATGAGTGGGCGCAGGCGAAGGCGGCGTCCGGCGCATATGACGATCCATTTGTCATAGGTGCGATCATCGATCTGGGAAATTGTCTCGATTTATTGCAGCGAGAAAATATTGAGCTGCTGACTGACGCATACGATAGTCTGAAGCTGCTGAACGAACAAGCCGGCACAGAAATGCCGAAGAACAAAGACCCAAACACAATTAATCAAGGAGACAAACTCCTGCGATTTCGCGACTGCGCCGTCATCCGACACTTGCACGAAATCATTGAAGACAAGCATTATAATGACCCCGAAAGCGAAGACTACATAGAGCCGTTCGATACAGTAAGAGGTCTTTTCGTTGAAGGAAGCCCAGCTTATCCGCAGGGTGGATTTTATTCCAGGACCCACACACAGATAGCAGTCAGAAACGACACATGCATCAAAGGTATATTTTTGCCACGCGGGGAGATTGGCTCCTAAGTTTTCCGCATAGTTTGTGTTTGCTCGATTTCCGATCTGCAGCCTCTGCCAGCGCAACCGTCCCGAAGGCAGATCAAACCCGTCAGATTCCGAACCGGCCCACTCCCGATTCTGTGACATGAGCGGCGACCCACTGCCGCTCCGCTCACGCAGCGGAGGCGGTGCCGCGTGACGGCTCGGCCGCACGCGCGTCACCGATCTCGGCGGCGATGCCGGTGGAGGCCAGGTTCTTGCCCTTCGCCTCGATCTCGAAATCGGCCCAGGCGAGGTGCCGGGCCACGAGGGCGTTGAGCGCTCGGTTGCCCATCAGGTGCGAATGGGCCGCGATGTCCCGCCACTTGTGCCCGGCCCCTATCAGGGTGGGGTAATCGGGCAGCGTGTCCGGGTCGTGCCCCTCCAGCAGGGCCTCGCGCGAGAGGCTGATATGGGCGATCGGGCGCACACCGCGCCAGGAGTCGCGGATGCGGGCGATCCGCGAATCGTCGGGCTCTATATAGACGCCGCCGCTCTGGACCCAGTGGTGGTGCAGATCGAGGACCACCGGCACGTCGTCCGCCAGGTCCAGCACCGTGTCGAGGCCGAAGGCGTTCTCGTCGTTCTCCACCGTCAGCAGGTCGCGCGCGGTCTGCGAGAGCTTGGGCAGGCTGGCGCGAAACCCTTCGATGCCCGGATCGCGGGCGCCGACATGGATGTTGATATGGGCGCCCTGCGGGTGCCAGCCGCCGCCATAGCCCATCATCGCCATCAGCTCGGCATGGTATTCGAGCTCGGAGATGCCGTTGCGCTCGGCATTGGGGTTGCGCGAGGCGATGACGCAGAACGGCCCGGGGTGGAAGCTGAGGCGCACGCCCCCCGCCCGCGCCCGCTCGCCGACGCGCGCGAGACCGGTCTCCACGAGATCGACCATCTCGGGCTCGGCATAGATCGAGCGTGCCACCGCGTGGGTGTAGCCGGGCAGGACATTGCTCGCCATCCGCAGCAGGCGCTCCAGGGGCGGCCGGGCCGCGACCCAGGCGATCTGCCGTTCGAGCGCGCCGAGATTGTGCCGGACGAGACCCTCGAGCTTCGCCCGCCGCGCCGCGGGCGCGAGCGTGTCGAGATGGCTCATGGTGGTGTGCGACAGGTTCATGTGAAGCGTCGCCTCGCGGGCGGCCTTCAGGGTCTTGAAGCTGGCGGGATCGTCGTCGAGCACGAAGGTGCAGCAGAAACCGAGGCGCGGCGTGTCCATCATCATGGGGGGATAACGGCGTCGGCCGGCTTTGGTGTCGCCGGACCGGGCGGTTTCGGATCGCCCCGTGACCGAGCCGGCGTGATCGGATGCCTCAGCGGATGCACACGCTGACGTCGGTCGTCCGCCAAAGTCGATCGCCCGACCCGACCACCTCATCCTGAGGTGCCCTTCGCCTCGGCGAAGGGCCTCGAAGGAGCCCTCCAGATACCGAAGCGTTCCCTGGAGCCCTCCTTCGAGGCCGCTACGCGGCACCTCAGGATAAGGTAGAGCCTTGGAAAAACATCCAAAATGTCTCTCAGTCCAGGCACATGGCGAAATACAGCTGCCTGATCCGCTCCAGGGCCTGGAACCCCTCGGCGCGCGGGTTGAGGAGTTCCGGCCCCTCCGGGACGCGGCCGAAGAACGCGCTTGCCGGATCGGCCACGAAGCCGCGCTCGCCGATATAGAGCCCGTCCCGGTTCTTCACGTTGACCGAGCCGCAGACCCACGACCCTTCGGCCTTGCGCAACGCCGTCACCTTCGGATCGAGGGCGCCGAAACGCTCGCCCACCATGACGAGGATCGCTTCCGCCGCGGACTTGCCGATGACGGCATCGGACCCGTCCTCGACCCGCTGCGCCTGCGCCGGGCCGGACAGGGCCGAGAGCAGGAGGAGCGCCCCCGCGAGGCCACGGAAGTGGCCCGTCATCGTGCATGGCCGAGCCATGAGGCGACGGCCCTCACTGCGCCGAACCCGCTCCGCCGCCCCCGTTGGTCGCCGGCTCGGCATCGGCGATGAGGATGTCGAGGGATTGGCGCACGATCTCCAGGGCGCTGACGCCCTTGCTCGCGGCCTCCGCCTCGACCTTCGCCCGGTCGGCGGACGGCATCCCGTCGAAGATCGCCTGCGCGACCCCCACCGATGCATACTTGTGATGTTCGCCCATGATCAGACCAGCCGGATGACGGGGAGGCCGAAGTTCCCGTTCAATACTAATAAGTATTTCATGAGAATAGCCTGACCCCGCACTTGGGAACGATGAGTGCTCTTCTTTCTCACCTCGCATCAGAGATCAACTCGTTTCGCGCCGGAGGATTGGCGGAGCTGTTTGTCCGTGAGCGAGGTGACGGAGAATCCAGGCGTGGATGAAACCGTGTGCCTGCGCTCGTCACGTCGAGGCTGCTTCCGGGTCCAAGCAGATCCTCGCCGTTGCCGACCTACCCCGCAAAATGTAAGGTAGATTCCTTACACATCGATGGAGGATATCATGGCGGCCCTCGTTCGCGAGCGGAGCAAGATCACCGCGAAGGGTCAGACCACGATCCCCAAGGCCGTGCGCCAGGCGCTCGGCGTGAGCTACGGCGGCGACGTCGCCTACGTCATCGACGAGGGCGGTCGCGTGAACCTGTTCGCGGCGGCGGAGGAGGAGACGGACCCGGTGATCGACGGGTTCCTGACCTTCCTCGCGCGGGACATGGCCCGCAACCCTTCGCAGATTTCGGCTTTCCCCGCCGGATTGGCGGAACGCATGACGACGCTCACAGCCGGAATGACCGTCGATTTCAATGAGGATATCGACGGCGACGTGACGCTCTGAGCCATGGTCATCGACGGCTGGACGGTCTTCGCCCATCCTCTGTTGCTCGATCAGCTCGAGAGGGCGACGGCGGCAGTGGAAGCGGCCAAGGCGGCCGACCCGACGGGCTATCAGCGCACGGCGCAAGCGAAGCTTCTCGCCATGCTCGCTACGTTGATCTTCGAGACGATCCCGTCCGATCCGACGCGGCAGGAGTACCGCCAAGGCGACACGCTCGGAAGGACCCGGAAACATTGGTTCCGGGCCAAATTCGGCAACGGCCGGTTCCGGCTGTTCTTCCGCTACGACAGCAGAACGAAAATCCTCATCTTCGCCTGGGTGAACGACGAGACGACGTTACGGCCCTACGGCTCGAAAACCGACGCCTATCGCGTGTTCAAGGGGATGCTCGACAAGGGCAACCCGCCCGACGACTGGAAATCTCTGCTCGCGGCAGCCTCGGCAGAGCCGGCCGGCACACGGCTGGAGAAGGCCAAGCCGACATAGCGCTCGCGGTCGGGTCCTGACGGAAAGAAGACGCCGACCGAAGCGGGCCACCCGCGATCCGCCAGGCGGCACCGACCATCCACTCCCCCTACGCGACGTCAGAATTCGAGGCCGAGCTTGAGGCGGACGGCGTGGCGCTCGAACTGGCCGAGGCCGAGGGCGCGCCGTGCGAAGGCGGGATCGGAATCGCGCCCCCAGATCTGGCCGGCATAGGCCAGGGTGATCCAGGCCTTCTCGGTGAAGCGGTGGTGCAGGGCCGGGCCGAGGGTCAGGGCCTGGCTCTCCAACCGGTTCAGGAAAGCCCCGTCATAGCCGCGCAGGTAGCGCAGCTCCGGCCCGAGATAGGTCTTGTCCGCCACCTCTCCGACGAGGGCGTTCGACCAGACGAAGGTCGAGGAGCGGTAGCCCTCGCCCGAGCCGCGCTGGCGCCCCACCGCCGGTTCGAAACTGACGTTGCTGCCGTACCAGAGTGTGTTCGGCACGATCTGGACATCGACCTGGGCCAGGGTCTCGAGATCGAAGACGTCGGCGCCGTTGCCCTCAATCGGCAGGATGCGGGTGAAGCGCGGCCTCACCTCCAGGGCGAAACCCACGGGCTGCTCGGCCGAGCCCTTCAGGAACTGGTACTTCACGTCGATCGAGGCCCCGTCGAAGGTGCCGAAGGCCTTGTCGTCGAGATCGGCGATGGTGCGGACCCGGTGCAGGGTGCCGAAGGCGCTGAACTCGATGCTCAGGCGGTCGATCGGATCGAACTGGTACCCGAGGCGCGCGTCGAAGGCCCGGTAATGCGACGGGCCGGGGCCGGCGCGGCGCTTGCCGATGCGCGAGACGCTGTCGAAGACGACCTCCTGCTGGCCCTTCTCGCCGGCATCCGTTCCTTCGGTGAAGCCGAACAGGTGCTCGGTGTCGACATCCTCTTTCTCGGGCGACGACGTCTTGGCTTTCGTCTCAGGCGACGGCGACTTGGCCTTCGACGAGCGCGCCGGACCGCCGCTCTTGCCGTCCTTGCCGTCGTCGGAGCCGGCCAGCGCCGGCGCGCAGGAACAGGCGGCGAGAAGAAGCGCGACGGCGATCCTCACGGGCGTCATGGCGCGGTGTTTCCTTCGGCCCGAGGCACCGATGTCCCCCGGTCCCGTCGACACCCTAGCCGGCCGCACCCCGAGACGCTGCGCCGTCCCTGCAACAGGACGAGAGTATTCATGATGCAGGGGATAATCGCACCGGATGAAACGTGAGATGTGGCCGAGGCGACCTCCGGCTTTCGGAGGGCGGTGCTCCCATCGCCGGACGGCCTTCAGCCCCGCAGGGCCGCGAGGCTCCGCCTCTGGCGCCCCGCATCGTCGAAATTCTCCGGCGCGAGCCAGGCGGCGAAGGCGTCCCGCAGGCGGGGCCAGTCCGCATCGGTCACCGCGAACCACGCCGTGTCGCGCGAGCGCCCCTTGGTGACGATGGCGTTGCGGAAGATGCCCTCGAAGGTGAAGCCGTAGCGCAGGGCCGCCGCGCGGGAGGGCGCGTTGAGGCTGTCGCATTTCCACTCGTAGCGGCGATATCCGAGGTCGAAGGCGCGGGCCATCATCAGGGCCATCGCCTCGGTGGCGGCGGGGTTGCGGGCGAGACCGGGGCCGAACTGGATATGGCCGACCTCGATACAGCCATGGGCCGGCTCGATCCTGAGATAGGCCGCGAGGCCCAGCGCCCGGCCGGTGGCGGCGTCGAGGATCGCGTGATGCATCGGGTCGCGGCTGCGCGCGATCTCGGCCAATCGCGCGCGATACTCCGCCTCGTCCGCCGGGGGCTCCACGGGCAGGTAGGTCCAGCGCGCCGGGTCGTGCGCCAGGGCGGAAAAAAGGTCGCCCGCATGGCGCTCGGCATCGAGGGGCTCGATCCGGCAGAACCGGCCCTGCATCGCCTCGCGTGGCGGGAACGGCGGCGCGGTCCAATCCGCGAGGGCGGGGCCGACCGGCTGGCCATAGGAATTCACGCGCTCGCTCATGCCCGAACTCCCAACCTGTCGACGAGGTCCGCCATCGCGTCGTTGCCGCCCGCGTCCCGGCGCAATCCGGCCGCGACGCCGGCCCGGTCCGCCTCCGTGCGGTTCTGGCTGACCTTCCATTTGCCGGTGAGACGCGCAATCGGAATCTCGATGCCGACGATTCCCCTGATCTGCGCGGCGGTGAAGGCCGGCGGCGCGTCCGCCACCGACCAGGGCGCGTCCCGCCCCGACTCCTGCATCCGCGTCAGGTCGTCGATCTGCCGGCGCAGCCAGGCCGGATCCTCGATCACCCGCGGGCGGCCCCGCGCCTGGACGGTGGCGTAATTCCAGGTGGGCACCACCTTCCCCGTCTCACGCTTCGTCGCGTACCAGGAGGGCGTGACGTAGCGGTCCGGCCCCTGGAACACGACGAGGCATTCGGGAAGCCCGTCGAGGTCGCGCCAGTGCGGGTTGGCGCGGGCGAGATGGGCGCGGAGCACGCGCTCTCCGCCCGCGCCCTCGTCGAGGAGGAAGGGAACGGGGTTGGCCATCAGACCGCCGGCGCCCGCGCTCACCAGCAGGCCGAGCGGACAGGCGCGGATGAGGGCGGCCTGGGCCGCGGCATCGTCGGTGCGGAAATGGGGCGGCTCGTACATGACGCATCCTCGGCGTGGCGCGGTGTTCGCCGTCTCTGTTGACGAGAAGCGGATCATGCGGAAGATCCAGTTTTCGCCCGATGACTGGACCAGTTCGACGAAGACCCGGCGCCGCCCTCCCCTGCCGCTTCAGCTCGATCTCGACCCGCCGGCCGCCGGTCCGCTTCGTCGCGGGGATGCGAGCCTGCACGGGCGCGTGCGGGAGGCCCTGCGCGACGCGATCCTGGCCGGACGCCTGCCGCCCGGAATGCGCCTGCCCTCGTCCCGCACCCTCGCCGGGGATCTCGGCTGCGCGCGGGGGACGATCCTGCTTGCCATCGAGCAGCTGGTGGCCGAAGGCTACCTCACCACCCGCCCCGGTTCCGGCACAAGCGTGGCCGACACCCTGCCCGACGACCTCCTCGTCCCACGGGGCGCGGCGGGCCGCACGGCCCCCTCCCCCGCGGCGCCGGTCC
>NZ_VRVC01000140.1:0-12458 GCF_008040005.1 Methylobacterium sp. WL19 | reverse complement strand
TCACAGGTTCAAATCCTGTCCCCGCAACCAAACACACAAGAACACCACACGCAAAAGCCCGCAGCGTCAAACGCCGCGGGCTTTTGCGTGTCAAATGACATATCCAAACTCAGCGGGAACGCATCACAAGCAGGCGAGCCAACTATCTGAGGCGTTGAGAGTGGCACGTCTTCATTGCATAGCTCAAATCGAGATGCCCGCGAGGGTGTCTCTGGTTGCAATGCTCTAAGAGGACAAAATCCGATCATGAGAGTTTCGACCCTACGACGCAGCTTTCTCGGAATGTGGCTTCCGCTACTCTTTACGCCGATGCTGGGCGGATCGGCGCAAGCCGCCAGCGATGCGCGCATCACCGGTTTGTGGAAGCTCGTCTCCTACGAAGTCGAGGTTCGCTCCACCGGCAAAACGATTCCAGTCATGGGTGCCCATCCGGCGGGGTTCGCTTATTTCACCCCCGAGGGGAGGGTGTTCTTCAACCTCACCGGCGAGGATCGGAAGCCTGCGGTCAGCGACAAGGAGCGCGCCGCTCTTCTCGACACCATGGTTTCCTATACGGGCCGTTTTACCGTCACGGGAAATCAGTGGACTGCCAAGCTCGATGCAGCGTGGAATCCTGCTTGGGTCGGTACGGAACAGACGCGGTCTTTCGAGATCAATGGAGCGCGCCTTCGTGTCCTGACCCCGTGGCGCGTCATGCCGAACTGGGCAGAGGAGGGTGAGACTCGCAGCATCGTCACTTTCGAGCGCGCGGCCGACAGTTGACGTCCCGCGCTCACGCCGCCTGAACGGCGGCGCTTCCTCCGGAACCTTCCTTGGAAACCTGAGCCACAGCCTCGCGCAGGGTCGAAAGATCGGCGTCCGCGCGGGTGCCGAACGTCGACAGGTGTCGGCGATAGGCACGCGCCCCAGGGCGCCCGTTGAACAGTCCGAGCATATGGCGGGTGAGTGTGTGCAGGCGGATACCGTTTCCCAAGGCTTCAGCGATGGTCGGTGCGAAAGCCTCGACAGCCTCGAAGACATCCGCCACGGGGGCCGCTTCTCCAAAAACCCGGTGGTCCACGTCGAGCAGCAGGGCCGGCTCGTTATAGGCTGCGCGCCCCATCATCACACCGTCCACGACCGTGAGTTGGGTCAGCGTGTCGTCGATCGTGGCGATGCCACCGTTTATAGCGATCGGCAGAGACGGGCGCTTCTGTTTCAGCCGCGCGACACGCCCGTAATCGAGGGGGGGGACATCGCGGTTCTCTTTCGGCGATAGACCCTGCAGCCAAGCCTTGCGGGCATGGACGATGAGCCCGTCGACTCCCGCCTGCGTCACGGCATCGACCAGCGAATCCAGGGCGACCTCCGTATCCTGATCGTCGACTCCGATGCGGCACTTCACCGTGACCGGCACCGAGATGGCGGCCTTCATGGCCGCCACGCACTCGCCGACGAGGATCGGGTCTCGCATGAGGCATGCGCCGAAGCGGCCATCCTGAACCCGGTCCGAGGGACAGCCCACATTTAGATTGATCTCGTCGTAGCCGAATCCCTCCGCGATGCGTGCTGCCTTCGCAAGATCGCCGGGTACCGAACCCCCGAGTTGGACGGCGACC
Source organism: Methylobacterium sp. WL19 (assembly GCF_008040005.1). Taxonomy (NCBI): domain Bacteria; kingdom Pseudomonadati; phylum Pseudomonadota; class Alphaproteobacteria; order Hyphomicrobiales; family Methylobacteriaceae; genus Methylobacterium; species Methylobacterium sp. WL19. The sequence goes on along the minus strand of NZ_VRVC01000140.1, from coordinate 10,860 downwards.
GGATGCTCTGGCTCGGAGAAACCGAGCAAACGCGTCCTGTCGCCGTGAAGAACGGCATTGCTGGTCACCATCTCGGTATAGAGCCGGGCACGCCGCGACAGGACACGGTGGAACGACCGGCAATAGCGGTCCGTCCAATCCATCATCGGCGCGACCGAGAAACGGATATCGCTAGGTGTCATGGTGTCCGTATGAAAGTGACGCGGCTCGGTTCTAATTGTGCGGCGACCGCTTCCCTTGGCCGCCTCAGTGATCGTGCTTGCAATCGGGGCCATGCACATGGGCATGGCCGTGATTTGCGTGGCCGTGATCCGCATGGTCGTGTGCATGCCCGTGATCGTGCGCATGCGAATGATCGTGACCTTGGTCGTGAGCATGGTCGTGACCGCACTGACTGTGGTCGTGAGCCTCGCGTTCGGGCTTGAAGGCTCGCGAAACCGGGGTCGCGGCGCAACCCTGCCCACGGATCAGTTCGGCATTGGCCGAGGTCGTGGGTACATAGAGGACGTCTGCACCGATCTCCGCCGGGACGTGGTTGCCGCCGAACTGCCAGGCCAACCGCAGCAGGCGAGCCGGATTCTCCGCCCGTACTTCGAGCAAGGATTCCGCCGCAGCGCGAACGGTCACCAGGCGCCCGTCTTCGAGACGAAACGCGTCACCGTCCTCGATGGAGGCAGCCTTCGCCAGTGCTAGGGTGAAACTCACCCCGCCCGCGCCGGTGAGGATCGCGGCTGCTCCCTGGCGTCCCGCATGGTCGAGGGTCACGGTATCCGCCACGGAATCCGGGCGAATGGCGGCTTTGCGGACGATGGCGGTGGCACGCAGCATGGCTTCCTCGAAACGGTCCTGGGTTTTGTCCGGGCGTCCGGAGGGGGGCGCCCGAGGTGTCTGGCGTGCATCAGTAGAGGGTTTTCTGCCCGAACGGAAAGCGTGGCTGGAACCGTTTCCTCACGTGGTGCATTCCACGAACGGAATGGCTAAGCTACGTTGCGCAAGGTCACCACGGCGATAAGCCGGGCCACAAAACGCACAAGGGAGTCTCGGGACCATGAAGAAGCTCATTGCCGCTACCCTCGCCGGGGCTCTCGCCCTCTCCCTCGGCGCCTGCAATACGCCGCAGGATCGTGCTCTTGGCGGCGCCGGTCTCGGCGCCCTGGCCGGTGCGGCCATCGGCGGCGCTGCCACCGGTCGTGCGGGCGGCGCTCTGGCCGGTGCGGCCATCGGCGGAGCCAGCGGCGCGATCATCGGTGCCGGCACGGCTCCGCGCTGCCCATATGGCACGTATCGCGACGCTTACGGCGACGTGTACTGCCGCTGACATCGTTCTCCCGTTTGGGAGAAGCGGAGGGCCGGGGCGCATGCCTCGGCCCTTTTTCATGTCTCGGAGACAGGACGAGCAGGCGGAAATTGCCGTATGCGGGGCTGACCCGGTGGATGGCCGGTGGACGATGCGCTGCGATGCCGATGCTGCTTCAAGAACTTTTCTATCCTCTTCGCCCAAACACTGCTGTCGCTGACGATGGTGGCGCGGCGTGAGCGTCGGCATCTGGGGCAAGCTCGGCGGCGCGGGGATCGGCCTCGCCATCGGTGGACCGATCGGCGGGTTGGTGGGCGGCGTCGCCGGTCACTTCCTGGTGGATCGGGAAGGGGCCTTGTTCGGCGCGACGCCGAAGGACGTGGTCTTCACGACCGGCCTCGTGGCGCTCGCGGCCAAGATGGCGAAATCCGACGGGGTGGTGACGCCTTCCGAAATCGAAGCCTTCGCCAAAGTGGTGCAGGTGAGCGAACGGGAGAAGCCCGGGGTCCAGCGCCTGTTCGACCTCGCCAAAGGCACCTCGGCAGGGTTCGAGGCCTATGCGCGACAGATGGCAACGGCGTTTCAGGATGAGCCGGCGCTGCTGGAAGATGTGCTCGACGGCCTGTTCCATATCGCCAAGGCCGATGGTGCGATCCATGAGGCGGAAGAACGCTACCTGCGTGCCGTCGCCGAAACTTTCGGGTTCGACGACGTAGCCTTCCGGCGCATTGCCGCCCGGCACGTGCGCCTCGCCGACGACCCCTATCTCGTGCTCGACCTCGACCACGAGGTGACGGACGCGGAGGTGAAAGCCCGGTATCGTGCCCTCGTCATGGAGAACCACCCGGACCGGGCGATCGCCCGCGGCGTTCCGCCCGAGGCGGTGAGGATCGCCACCGCGCGGCTCGCCGCGATCAATGCCGCCTATGACCGGATCGCCGCCGAGCGAGGACTGCGCTGACACGCAAAGAGAGAGCTGCCGCATGAAGCCTATTCCGGAAAGTCCGGTGGCGACCAGCGTGATGCCGTCGCCCAACCACGGCGAGCGCAGGGGCGGTCCGCCGACCATGCTGCTCCTGCACTACACCGGAATGGAGAGCGCGGCCGCTGCCCTGCAGCGTCTCGCGAACCCGATCTCCGAGGTATCGGCGCATTACGTCGTGCTTGAGGACGGACGAGTGATCCAGATGGTGCCGGAATCGCGCCGCGCCTGGCATGCGGGAGCCGGTGTATGGGGGCGCACGGCCTCCGGGTTGGAGCGAGACATAAATTCGCGCTCCATCGGCATCGAGATCGTCAATGGCGGGCATGTCGGCGGCTTGCCGCCTTACCCGTCCAAACAGATCGACGCGGTGATCGCGCTTTCCCGGGACATCATCGCCCGCTGGGGCATCGCACCGTGGCACGTGCTGGCGCATTCCGACGTGGCGCCGGAACGCAAGGAGGATCCCGGCGAGCATTTCCCCTGGGATCGCCTGGCGGCAGCCGGGGTGGGGCATCACGTGCCGGCGGCGCCCATTCGCGACGGCCGCTTCTTCGCCGAGGGGGATGCCGGACAGCCGATCGAGGCGCTTCAAGCGATGTTCGCGCTCTTCGGCTACGACATTCCGGTGACCGGGATTTTCGACCCGCGAACGAAAGCTGTGATCACCGCCTTCCAGCGCAGATTCAGGCAGGAGCGCGTGGACGGCGTCGCCGATGCATCCACGATCACGACGTTGCGGGATCTCCTGGCCGGATTGCCGTCACGCTGAGCGGCGCGCCGCCGCGCGGGATACGGCTTGCGTCGTACGACGCACTTGGTGTGGCGGCCATTCGCACCGGCGACGCCATGAAACGACGTCGATCGGTCCATGCCCGGTGCCATTGTGCGGCCCCGTCGCTTGGCTCGCTCGACAGGACGCAGGAGTAGGTGGATGGACGACGAAGGCCATCTGATCAGGCGCGTTGAGACACCCTGTCCGTACCCTCGTGCTTTGCCACGTCCCGCGTGCGCCACAGGCTGTAGGCGACGCCACCGGCGAGCAGCACGAGCGTGACCGCCAGGGATACCCACGGCGGTACGTGGACGAGGTCGAACGTGTCTGCGACCACGATCTTGGTACCGATGAAGATGAGGATGAAAGCGAGGGCCGTCTTCAGGTAGGCGAAACGGTCGACCATCGCGGCGAGGGCGAAATACAGAGCGCGCAGGCCGAGAATCGCAAAGATGTTCGAGGTGTAGACGACGAAGGTATCCGTCGTGATGGCGAAGATCGCCGGGACGCTATCGACGGCGAAGATCACGTCGGCGCCGTTCACGAGAATCAGACCGAGGGCGAGAGGCGTGAACCACAGCACCGACTTCCCGGTCTCGGGATCCGGTTTACGGACGACGAAGCGTTGGCCATGCATTTCGGGCGTGATGCGCATCACCTTGCGCAACATCCGCACCATAGCGTTGTCCTGGATGTCGCCGGCCTCCTCTTCCTTTCCGAACAGCATCTTCAAACCGGCGAAGATCAGGAAGGCGGCGAAGATCGACAGCACCCAGGCCGCCTGATGCACCAGGGCGGCACCGAGCCCGATCATCAGACCGCGCAGGAGAACCGCAGCGAGGATGCCCCAGACGAGGACCCTGTGCTGGGCTGCGCGGGGAATGCCGAGGGACGTGAGAATGACGGCGATGACGAAAACGTTGTCCATGGACAACGACTTCTCGACCACGAGGCCGGCGACATATTCCTGGGCAGGCTGAGCGCCGAAGTACCACCAGATCCAGCCCCCGAAGGCCAAGCCGAGGCTGAAATAGAACGCAGTGAGGAGAAGGCTCTCCTTCACGCCGATCTCGTGGTCCTTGTCCCGATGCAACAGGCCGAGATCGAAGGCGAGAAGGCCCGCGACCAGGGCGTGGAAGCCGAGCCACATCCAGACAGGCTTGCCGAGCCATTCGATGAAGAGAAAGTCGACCATTCGGGACCGTCGATGCTTTGCGAAACGCAGGAAAGCATCGGCTCCGACATCACGGAAGGCATAGACGCGCATCCGCCAGAGGGGCCCGCAGCCGATTGCCGTCACTTGGGATCCGCAGGGACGGGAATCAAGGGATGTCCCGGCAGCGTCGACGGCCCTTGTCGCGCAAGGGAGTTCGGCCGTGGCTTACGGTGTGGCTTACTGGCCGCATGACGGGGCAAACCACCCGGTCTTCTCCTCGTTTCCTTGTTTTGCCGCGATGGGAAGCCCCAGAATGGTATCTGGTTGCTCCGGTTCGGATCCGGATGGGCGAGGATGCAGCGCGTGATGATCGGGCGGCGGATCGAACGCATCCTGAGGACAGCGAGCATGGCGCTGGTTCTCGCCGGGGCGGCGCGGGCCGAAGCGGCGCGCTCCGTGGCGCCCGAATGCGTGAGTGGGCCGACGCGACAGGAGGCGCTCGCCGGGCTCGGGGAGCGTGGCGAGATGATCCTGGCATCGGGTGATCGCGCCGTTCTCGACGGGATCCGTTGGCCGGTGGAGGATGACGGCGCCGCGCGTGCCTGGATGCTCGACCATCGGCACCGTACGCTGACCCTCGTACCGCGCGGGGAGATCGACCGCTGGGGCCGTATGCATGTGGATGCGGCCGTCTCCGACGAAGCCATCGACCTGGCCGGAGGCTTGATCGAAGAGGGACTCGCTTATGCCGATGCGGGGGAACGCGATACGCTCTGCCGGCCGGCGTTGCTGACCCTGGAATCCGGGGCTCGGGCGGCCGCCCGCGGCCTGTGGCGGGCTGGTGTCCGCGAGGGCCGCGACGGTGCCGCGTTGCGTGAGGCCACGGGGCGTTTCATCGTGGCGCAGGGCCGGGTCGTGAATGTCAGCGAGCGTCCGGCGCGGACCTATCTCGACTTCGCCAAACGAGGCGAGGATGGCTTGACGGTCACCGTGTCGAAGCGCACTTGGCGGCGGCTGCGCGAACGTGGTCTGAATGTGGCGACCCTGCGGGGGCGCATCGTCCGGGTTCGGGGAATCGTGGAAGCGTGGCGCGGCCCCACCCTCGACATCGCGAGCGCAGACATGATCGAAGTTCTGGATGAGGAGCGGACGCTTCGGCGCTGAACGGTATGAGCGGGGGGCAGACACGACATCGCGGATATGGAGCGGTCCGAACCGGGCTGCTCGTCTCGACGCTCATCCTGACCGGTTGCAGTTCCGACCAGAGCGGCGTGGTCCTGCAGCCGGCGGCGATCAAGGTGCCCGTCGAGGCGCCTCGGACCACCGGCCGGGAGCGCACCGCATCCGATGCCGACCATGCCAAGCTCGTGGCGTCGTTCGGCGGGGAATACCGCTCGCCAGCGGCTCTGCGCCTGCTGACCGAGGTGACCGACCGGTTGGTGAAGGCCACCGATCGTCCCGAGGAGACCTACGCGGTCACGCTGCTCGATTCGCCGGTCATCAACGCCTTCGCGCTGCCGAATGGCCGTCTCTACGTGACGAGAGGCTTGCTGGCGCTCGCCAGCGATACGTCGGAGATCGCCGCCGTCCTCGCCCATGAGATCGCCCACGTCACCCTGCGCCATGCCACGGCCCGTACCGAACTCGCCCTGCGCTCCCAACTGGTGAGCCGGGTGGTCGCCGACGTCCTCAACGATCCGGCCACCGGCGCGCAACTCCAGAACCAGTCGAAATTCGCCCTGGCCCGCTTCTCCCGCGATCAGGAGCTCGAGGCCGATGGGATCGGCGTGCGGACGCTCGCCCGTGCGGGCTACGATCCGTTCGGGGCGGGGCGGTTCCTCAACTCCCTCAACCGCACCACCAACATGAAGACCGGGACGGGCATGGCCGGCGAGCCCGACATGCTCGCCACTCATCCGGGCACGAGCGAACGGATCAACCTCGTCACGCGAGCCGCGCGTCTCATCGGCGCGCCCGGTCTCGGCGTCGATGAACGCGCCCGCTACCTCGCCGCCATCGACGGGATCGCCTATGGCGACAATCCGGGCGACGGCATCGTCAAGGGCCGCCGCTTTCTCCATCCGAGCCTCGGCATCGCCTTCGAGGTGCCGGAGGGATTCACCATCGAGAACACGCGGAACGCCGTCCTCGGTGCCACGGGGGAGGGGAGCCGCCGCCTCCTGTTCGATCAGGTCGAAAGCCATGTGGGCCAGAGCCTGGAGGAGGTGCTGCGCGCCACGTGGAGCGACAGCATCGAGGCGAGTTCGGTGGAGAACCGCATGGTCGCCGGCAACTCGGCGGTGACGGCGATGTCGCGCGGCAAGGACTGGACCTTCCGCCTCGCTGCCGTCCGGGTCGGAGAGACGACCTTCCGCATGATCATGGCCGCCAAGGGCAGCACGGATCCCGACGGTGCGTTCCGGCGCTGGACCGAAAGCCTGTCCGGCGTCGGCCCCGACGAGGTGAAATTCCTACGCCCGTTGCGCATCCAGGTGGTGACCGCCGGACCGGCCGATACGGCCGACGAGATGGCACGCAGGATGGTCGTGCCGGATCGTCCCCTGGACCGGTTCCTCGTGCTCAACGAGCTGGAGCGGGGCGCCGTCATCCGTGCGGGACAAAGCTACAAGCTCGTGATCGAGTAACGAGATACGGGCGAAGCCGCGCGCGAGGCCCGCCTTACATAGCGTTGAATGACGCCACCGGCATTCCCCATCCCTCCCGGATGGTGGAGGGTGCGGTGATTTTTCAAGCGCCCCGATCGCGCGGCTTCTCTCATCCGCGCGATCAAGGGGTCTGAGGTGTCTCCATTCGCCTGATCGGTCAGGCGGCGGCCAAAGCCGCCATCGACATCGATTCCTTCTTCATCAACTCGCGATAGAAGCCGTCGAGATGGGTGAGCTTGTCCGGTGAGCCGTCCTGGATGATGCGCCCGCCTTCCAGCACCACGATCCGGTCGAAATCCTTCAGCGTCGAGAGACGATGTGCGATCGCGATGACGGTGCGGCCCTTCATCAGGTTGGCCAAAGCGTGCCGGATCGCCTCCTCGGAATCCGCGTCGAGGGCCGACGTGGCCTCGTCGAGCAGGAGAATCGGCGAATCCTTCAGGATCGCGCGGGCGATGGCGATACGCTGGCGCTGACCGCCGGACAGCTTTACGCCCCGGTCGCCCACGATGGTGTCGAAACCTTCCGGCAGTGCCTCGATGAAATCGGTGCAATGCGCCGCCGCGGCGGCCTTCCAGACATCCTCGTCCGATGCGTCCGGCCGGCCGTAGCGGATGTTCTCGCGCAGGGTCCGGTGGAACATGGAGACGTCCTGCGGCACCACGGTGATGGCCTCGCGCAACGAGTCCTGGGTCACGCGGTTGATGTCCTGGCCGTTGAGCAGGATCTTCCCGCCCTGAACCTCGTAGAAGCGCTGGAGCAGCGAGAACAGGGTCGACTTGCCGCCGCCCGACTTGCCCACGAGGCCGATGCGCTGGCCGGCTTCGATCTTCACGTTGAAGTCCGTGAACACCGCGCGCCCATCAGGGTAGGAGAAGGCCACGTGATCGAAATCGATCTCGGCGCCCGTTCCCGACAGCGGCATGGCCTCCGGATGGTCGATCAGGTCGTGCGGCTGAAGCAGGGTATGCAGGGCCTCCGACAGGCGGGCGGTATGCTGGGTCGCATCCACCAGGGCCACGGCCAGGTCGCGGGTGGCGGCGAGGATGCGGATGCCGAGGGTGCAGACGAGGACCACCTGTCCATTCGTCGCCTGTCCAGCTTCCCACATGATGATGGCCCAATAGAGCAGTCCGAGCACGGCGAAGACCGTCAGGATCGCGTGAACGATCCGCAGTTTCTCCAGGTAGAGCAGCGAGGACCGGCGCGAGCGCATCTCGACGCCGATCGTGCCGTCGAACCGCTTGTACTCCCGCTTGAACGCCGAGAAGGCCCGGACGAGCGGCATGTTGCCGACGAGGTCGACCATCTCGCCATCGACGCTGGCTGCCTTGGCGGCGAAATCGTGGTGAAGCGGCTTTCCCGCGGCCGCCATCTTGAACATCAGGACGACGACGGCGGCGAAGATGCCGGCCAGGACGCCCGCCATGGTGAGGTTCACGGTGCCGATATAGATGATCGACAGGAAGGCCGCGACGCAGGGCGGCATGACGTTGAAGACGAACATGTTCTCGACCGTGAAGATCGCGTTCGAGGTCGCCGTGATGCGCGAGGCCAGGGTGCCCGGCTGCCGGTCGGCGAAGAAGGACGGCGAGTGGCCGGTCATGTGCCGGAACAGATCGCGGCGGATATCACCGGTCACACCGACAAAGGTGAACGACCCGACGAGGCTCGCCACGCGCCAGAGCATGTTGTCGGCGGCGATGAAGGCGATGAGGACGGCCAGTGCGCCCCAGATCAGGCCTGCATCCGGCCCCTTGCTGAGGGCATCGACGACGCCTTTGAGTGCGTAATCGGTGCTCACCGAGAAGGCGACGGCGCCGAGAACGGCGCAGAGGATCACCAGATGCGGCAGCGCCCGCCGCTTGAGATAGCGGGCGACGAACGCGAAGGGCCTGTCGGCGTAGACGCAGAGGTCTTCCATATGGGTGACCATCCCAGTGCTCGTTTTTAACTGACGGATGCTCGCGCGATCCCGCAAGCAGGCCGCACGGAACCGTGAACTTATAGGTCGCAACGCTAATCTCGTCCAAGCGTTGCGGGCGACCGTCAAGCTTGCCCGTTTGTAGAGAGGAAACCTGAACGGGTGTTGAGCGGCAAGCGAATTCGGTGCCGGCCCACCCTTCAGACCACCTCGGCCTGACGGGTTTCCGGCATGATCAGGGCGAGCAGCGCGAAGCCGGCGAGACCGACGATGGCGAGGCCGAGGAAGGCGCTGTGACTACCGAGATGATCGGCCATGATTCCGGCCAGTGACGTCGACAGGGCGGCACCGATGCCCATGGCGGTTCCGACCGCACCGAGGGCGAGATTGAACCGTCCGGTGCCGCGCGTGACGTCGGAGACCACGAGGGGCACCATGACCCCGAACACGGCCGCCGAGACGCCGTCGAAGACCTGGATCGCGACGAGGAGTTCCGGGCTGTCGGTATAGGCGAACAGCAGCCCGCGGATCGGCAGGGCGGCGAAGCCGATGAGAAGGAGCGGGCGTCGGCCCCACTTCTCTGCGGCCCGTCCGACGGCAGGTCCGGAGATCGCCAGGACGACCTGGGGCACCACGATGCAGGCGGCGATGAGCGCCGTGGCGGTCTCGCTGGCCCGCAAGGTCAGCATGCTGCCCACCAGCGGCAGCATGGCGGCGTTGGCGAGGAAGAACAGGGTCATGCAGGCGGCAAAGCACAGAAGGGCGCGGTTGGTGACGATGGCCTTCAGCGCGCTTTCCTTGGGGCCGGACTCCACCGTCTCGCCCTGGCGTGCCTGAAGCGGCACCGCGCCAGGGCGAATGAACGAGAGCGCGATCAGGGTCGGGATCATGAGGAAAGCTGTGAGGTAGAACACCGCGTCGTTCGACAGGTAGTAACCGCAGGCCCCCATCAGCGCCGCAGCGACGGCGTTGCCGAGCGCCGAGAAGCTGGCATTGCGCCCGAGCCGCTCACCGGCTCGCTTATGGCCGACGAGGCCGATGCTGATGGCCGCGATGGCCGGTGTGAGAATACAGCTCGCCGCGGAATGGGCCGCCATCGCGAGGAGGACGATGAGGAAGCTCGGCCACATGGCGAGGGCGAAGGCGCTGAGCGAGATCGCCACCACCGAGAGCCCGGCCGCGAAGCGTCGCGAGCGGACGGCGTCGACGAAGGCACCGCCCGGCACCTGGCCGAGCAGGCTCACGAGGCTCCCGACGGTCAGGGCGAAACCGATGTCGGATTGCGTCCACTGCGCCTGTGTGAAGTACACGGCGAGAAACGGACCGAATCCGGTCTGGAGGTTCGCGACAAAGAACGCAAAGGCGTCGAGCCCCCGGCTGCTCCTTACCGAACCAGCCTGCATGTCGGTGGAACCCTCTCCGGGCTTCTCGGCATAGGCGTCGCGTCGAAGAGCCCCACGCGGCCGGAACTCCGATCGCGGCAATTCACGGGGCTTGATGACGCGTCGATTCTGCGAGCGGGATGCCGTCATTTGTCCGGCGTTTTCTCACCCGGCTTGTCGGGCGCGGGAGAGGGTGCAGCGCTCGGCGGCGGCGCCACCGGAGCCTGGACCGGCGCCGCGGGCTGGGCCGCCGGAACCTGGCTCGACGCGGTCGCAGGAGCCGGCTCGCCATCGGGCGGAACGCTGGGGCTGGCCGGACCGAGGACCACGATAGGATCTCCCGGCTTGTACTCCGGCGAGACGCGCACCTGATTGCGGCTCAACTGAAGGACGAGGCGGCTCGGCTTGCCATCGGGCGAGAACCGCATGGACCGCCAATCCACGGCGATCTTGCGGGAGCCGACCCCGAGGAAGCCGCCGAAATCGATGATGGCGGCGCGCGGGCGACCGTCCTTGTCGAGGATGATGTCGATGATCCGGCCCATATCCTCGCCGGTGGAACTGCGGACGCCCTTGCCGAGCACGCCCTCGTAATCCTGGGTGTCCAGGACCGTGGCAGGGGTGCCGGTCGGCAGTACGGGTGCGGTGGCCGTTGGCGCAGCCGGCGGCGCCGCAGGC
>NZ_VRVC01000013.1:0-53206 GCF_008040005.1 Methylobacterium sp. WL19 | reverse complement strand
GGCGCCGGCGCATCGGGCTGCGCGCCCGGCTGGCGATCCGGCCGGGAAGGGCGGATCCCGAGATTCGGCTCAGGGGCCGGTGGCAGGCCCGGCTCGGTGATGCGGCCTCTCTCGGTGTCGGCGGATCGCTCGGGCGCCGCCGCTTCCGGCAGCACGTCGCGCTCCTCCGGTACGGCGAAGACCGGTGGCGCGACATCGTTGGCGACGGTGGCGGGCGGCCCACCATGCTCGCTCTCGACCCGACTGATCGCGGTTTCGAGGGCCTTGCTCTCGAGGTCGATATCGGCTTCGGACAGGGGCGGTTCGAGCGAGCGGAGTTGCCCGATCAGGGCGCCGCGTGCCCGGTCGTAGACCGCCTTGCGCAAGGCCGGAGAACGATCCGGCATCGCTTGGAGCGCTCGTGCCAGCAAGGGGTAATAGTCGGCCATCGAACCTCGGTCCGCCCTATACGGGCCGGCCGGCAGGCCGCCCTCTTCTCACTGCAGGGATGGAACACCCTTGGGCGAGGCACGTCGGCATCATCCGCGATGTCCGCCCTTCGGACGAGGCTTCATCCACCCGCACGGCGCTTCATCCCCTGTCATTCGTCCACCGGTTGCCCTGGAGGAACCGGTGGGCCTCGCCTCGGCCGGACGCTCAATCCTCGAAGGGATTGTGCATCAGGATGGTGTCGTTGCGCTCCGGTGACGTGGAGAGCAGTGCCACCGGCGCTCCGATCAGTTCCTCGATCCGGCGCACGTACTTGATCGCCTGAGCGGGGAGGTCGGCCCAGGAGCGTGCTCCGGCGGTGGTGCCGGACCAGCCCTCGATGGTCTCGTAGATCGGCTCGACCTTCGCCTGCGCGGCCTGGTTGGCGGGGAGGTGGTCGAGCACCTGTCCGTCGAGGCGGTAGCCGGTGCAGACCTTGATCTCGTCGAACCCGTCGAGGATGTCGAGCTTGGTCAGGGCGATCCCGTCGATGCCGGAGGTCCGCACGGTCTGGCGCACCAGCACGGCGTCGAACCAGCCGCAGCGGCGCTTGCGCCCGGTATTGACGCCGAACTCGCGGCCCTTGGCGCCGATCGTCTCGCCGATCTCGTCGAAGAGCTCGGTGGGGAACGGCCCCTCGCCGACGCGGGTCGTATAGGCCTTGGCGATGCCGAGCACGTAGCCGATCGCCGACGGCCCCATGCCGGAGCCGGTGGCGGCCTGGGCGGCGACGATGTTCGAGGAGGTGACGAACGGGTAGGTGCCGTGATCGACGTCGAGGAGGGCACCCTGCGCGCCCTCGAACAGGATGCGCTTGCCCGCCCGGCGCTCGTCGTCGAGGAGCTTCCATACGGTGGTGGCATAGGGGAGGATCGTCGGCGCGATCGCCTTCAGTTCGGCGAGGAGCGCGCCGGCATCGACCTCGTCGATCCCGAGGCCCCGTCGCAGGGCGTTGTGGTGGGTGAGGACCCGCTCGATCTTCGATTCCAGCGTGCTCTCGTCGGCCAGATCCACCACGCGGATGGCGCGGCGGCCGACCTTGTCCTCGTAGGCAGGGCCGATGCCGCGCTTGGTCGTGCCGATCTTCAGGCCGGCATTCGAGGTCTCGCGAAAGTGGTCGAGCTCGCGGTGCAGCGGCAGGATCAGTGTCGCGTTGTCGGCGATGCGCAGGGTCTTGGGCGAGATCTCGACGCCCTGCGCCTGGAGCCGGGCAATCTCGTCCACGAGGTGCCACGGATCGACGACGACGCCGTTGCCGATCACCGACAGCTTTCCGCCCCGGACGACGCCGGACGGGAGCAGGGCGAGCTTGTAGGTCACGCCGTCGATGACGAGCGTGTGCCCGGCATTGTGGCCGCCCTGGAAGCGGACCACCACGTCGGCCTGCTCGGAGAGCCAGTCGACGATCTTACCCTTGCCTTCGTCGCCCCACTGGGCGCCCACGACGACGACGTTCGCCATTCACTTCAACCTGTCCGGTGCCCGCGTGGAAACGCCCCGCCGCGAGGGCGGGCCGACACGCATCTCCGGGGTCTTTCCGCGATCCCTCGCAGGAAATCAAGCAAACCGCGCCCGAACGCTTGGGGTGCGCCCAATTCCTAGCGCGCTTCCGTCCCCGGTTCGCTGCCCGGCAACTGGCCCGGCTTGATCACCGGCATGCCGCTGTTCCCGGTCTCGGGAGGCTTGACCACCAGGCCCGGGGCGGAATTACCGGGTGGCGTGATGACGCCGTCGTTCTTCTCGAGCTTGTCGCTCAAGGTCGAGCCGCCGGTCCCCTCCTCGGACGGACGAACCTTCTCCGGCACCGTCTCCGTGGAGGGCGGGATGTTCGGGGAGGTGTCGCGCCCTTTCAGCGGTGCATCGGGCGACTGGGCATAGGCGCCCGACGCCGTGAGGGCGAAAGCGAGCAGTGCGGCGTGACGAAACGGTGTCGGCATCGATGTCCCCCAGGAAGTCGGGAGACAAACCGCTCCGGCGGCGATGCAGTTCCTATGGCGGCGCCGGATGACGGATGAGACCGGCTGCCCTCATGCCCCGGCCATCTCCAGATAAAGTGCGCGCAGGCGCTTCGTCAGCGCGCCCGGCTTGCCGTCGCCCAGTTCGTGCCCGTCGATGTCGATGACGGGCATCACGAAAGCCGAAGCGCTGGTGTAGAAGGCCTCCTGCGCCGCGAACGCCTCCTCCACGGAGAACAGCCGCTCCTCGATCGTCAGGCCTGCTTCCTCGGCAAGGCGCATGACGGCAAGGCGCGTGATGCCGGGCAGCAGGGCGGTGGAGAGCGGGCGGGTGACCACCTTTCCGCCGGTGATGATGAAGGCGGTCGACGAGGAGCCCTCGGTGACGAAACCGTCCTCCACCATCCAGGCTTCCGCGACGCCGGCCCTGGCCGCCTCCTGCTTGGCCAGAACCTGGGCGAGGAGCGCCACCGACTTGATGTCGCGGCGCTTCCAGCGGATGTCGGGGACGGTGATGACCTTGGCGCCCCGCTCCGCCAGCGGGTTCCTGGCCACGGTCTTGGCCTGCGTGAACATCACCACGGTGGGTTCGGTCTCGGCCGGCGGGAAGGCGAAATCCCGCTCGAAGGCGCCCCGCGTCACCTGCATGTAGACGAGGCCCTCGTCGACGCCGTTGCGACGGACCAGTTCGGTCTCGAGCCGGATCCACTCTTCGGTCGGGTAGGGATTGCGGATGCCGATCTCGCCCAGCGACCGGTCGAGCCGGGCCAGATGCGCCTCGTTGTCCACGAGACGGCCGCCGAGGACGGCGGACACCTCGTAGATGCCGTCCGCGAACAGGAAGCCCCGGTCCATGATCGACACGGTGGCGGCCTCGAAGGGCACGAACTCGCCGTTGACGTAGACGATGCGCGACATCGAACTTCCTCTTCTCCGGATAGAAACGGCGGCCTCGCCGCTACGCGATCCGCGAAGCACGAAGCGTGCTCCGCGGATCGCCGAGTCGGGGACGGTCCTGGCTCAGGCCGTACCGAAGACGCGCGAAAAAATCGTGTCCACGTGCTTGAAATGGTAGCCGAGGTCGAAGCACTCCTCGATCTGCTCCGGGCTCAGCGACGCGGTGACGTCCGCATCCGCCTTCAGCAGGGTGAGGAAGTCGCCTTCGCCGCGCCAGACCGGCATGGCGTTGCGCTGGACCAGGCGATACGCGTCCTCGCGGGACACGCCCGCCTGCGTCAGGGCCAGAAGCACCCGCTGCGAGTGGACGAGGCCGCCGAGCTTGTCGAGGTTGCGCTGCATCTGCTCGGGGTAGATCAGCAGCTTGTCGATCACGCCGGTGAGCCGCGCCAGGGCGAAGTCGAGGGTCACCGTCGCGTCGGGGCCGATCATGCGCTCCACCGAGGAATGCGAGATGTCGCGTTCGTGCCAGAGCGCCACGTTCTCCATGGCGGGCAGCGCGAAGGAGCGCACCATGCGGGCGAGGCCGGTGAGGTTCTCGGTGAGGACGGGGTTGCGCTTGTGCGGCATGGCCGACGAGCCCTTCTGCCCCTCGGAGAAGAACTCCTCCGCTTCCAGGACTTCCGTGCGTTGCAGGTGGCGCACCTCGATGGAGAGACGCTCCACCGAACTCGCGACCACGCCCAGGGTGGCGAAGAACATGGCGTGGCGGTCGCGGGGGATGACCTGCGTCGAGACCGGCTCGGGTGTGAGGCCCATCGCCTTGGCGACATATTCCTCCACGCGCGGATCGATATTGGCGAAGGTGCCGACGGCGCCCGAGATCGCGCAGGTGGCGACTTCCTCGCGGGCGGCGACGAGGCGGGCGCGGGCGCGCTCGAACTCGGCATAGGCCTGGGCGAGCTTCAGGCCGAAGGTCACGGGCTCGGCATGGATGCCGTGCGAGCGACCGATGGTCGGGGTCAGCTTGTGCTCGAAGGCCCGGCGCTTGATCGCGGAAAGAAGTGCATCGACATCCTTGATCAGGATGTCGGCGGCCCGGACGAGCTGCACGTTGAAACAGGTGTCGAGGACGTCCGACGAGGTCATGCCCTGGTGCACGAACCGCGCATCGGGGCCGACGATCTCGGCGAGATGCGTCAGGAAGGCGATGACGTCGTGCTTGGTGACCGCCTCGATGGCGTCGATGCGGGCGACGTCGAACACCGCGTCGCGGCCCTTCTCCCAGATCGTGGCGGCGGCCTCCTTGGGCACCACGCCGATCTCGGCCAGCGCCGTGGTGGCGTGAGCCTCGATCTCGAACCAGATGCGGAAGCGGCTCTCGGGAGACCAGATCGCCGTCATCTCGGGGCGGCTATAGCGGGCAATCATACGGGCGCCTCGGGTCGGACGGATCGGGACAAGGAGGCTGGCGCCTAGCATGAGCGGGGCCTGCGCTCAACGCGCGGCCCCAGGGGGCGCTCTGTGCGAAGTGATACATTTCTGCATCGCCTCGGTGAAACCAGATGTGCTCGACTCTCAGCGCTGCTTTGCGGGCGAGGCGTTTTCCGCCGCGCGTTCCGTCGCTTAGTCGGTATCTTAGAACGCTTATTAAATGACCTGCAAAATTACAGCGTTGTCAATCCGATTATGACAGGTTGCCGATCAACTATGCGTGTCTATTAGACGAATGTGATCTGCAGATAAGCGTAATATTTCTCCGCTTATGCAGAATAGTACCAATAGAATTGAGACGCGCCGATGCATCCTTTCGCCCGTATACGTCTGATCACGGTTCTCTCGGCCGTGCCTTTCCTATCGGACATGCGGGTCGCGGAAGCACAGGCCGTTGCCGCCGATCCCGGCAACCACACTGAAGTGACTCTCGACCAGCTCAGTGTGGACGGGGTGGGGGGCCATACCGTTGGCTACCGCGCCAACCGCAGCCGGAGCGCGACGAAGACGGACACCCAACTGATCGACACCCCGCAGGCGGTGACGGTCGTGACGCGCGAGCAGGTCCAGGATCAGGGGTTTCAGGGCGTCACCGAAGCATTGCGCTACGTGCCCGGCGTGTTCCTGCACCAGGGCGCCGCCAACCGGGACGAGGTCGTGATCCGCGGGCAGCAATCCAGCGCCGATTTCTACGTGAACGGCATGCGCGACGACGCGATGTATTACCGCGATCTCTACAACGTCGAACGGATCGAAGTGCTCAAGGGGCCGAACGCGATGATCTTCGGTCGCGGCGGCGGCGGGGGCGTCGTCAACCGCGTGCTCAAGGACGCCACCGGAACCCCGGTCCGGGAAGTCATCCTTCAGGGTGGCCAGTATTTCAACAAGCGGGTGGCCGTGGATGTCGGCGACCGGGTCTCGGACAGCGTGTTCTTCCGCCTCAACGGCATGTTCGAGGACAGCGGCACCTATCGTGACTACGTCGACCTGCGGCGCTGGGGCATCAATCCGACGGCGACGATCCTGCTCGGGCCCGAGACCACGCTGAAACTGTCCTAAGAGTATTTCCACGACGACCGGACGGCGGATCGCGGCATCCCGTCCCAACTCGGACGTCCCTATCGCTATCGCGACAACATCAGAACGTTCTTCGGCAATCCCGACCTCAGCTACTCCCGTGTCGATGCGCATATCGCGACGGCGGTTCTCGATCACCGCTTCGCCTCGGGCGTCGAGATGCGGAGCCAGTTCCGCTACGCCGATTACGCCAAGGCCTATCAGGTCGTGTATCCGAGCATCCGCTCCGGCGGCGCGGTGAACGCCGCCGGGACGGCCGTCGATCTCAGCGCGTTCAACAACGACACGCCGAGGACGAACTTCTTCAACCAGAACGATTTCACCTACAAATTCGCCACGGGGCCGCTGGCCCATACGCTGCTCGCAGGTTTCGAACTCGGCAAGCAGGACGGCATCACCTACCGGGAGGACGGCTTCTTCGCGACGACCGGAACGCAGACGCTGACCGTCAATCCGCTCTCGCCGGTCTCGCGAGTCCCCGTCACCTTCCGCAACCTGGCCTCGGCCTCCAACAGCCGCTACGACCTCGGATTGGCTGCGGTCTACGTCCAGGATCAGGTCGAGATCGGTCCGCATGTCCAGGTGATCGGCGGCCTGCGCTACGATCACTTCGATTTCTCCTCGACGGACCGGCGCACCAACGTCACCAATTCCCGCATCGATGACCTGCTGTCGCCGAGGGTCGGGCTGGTGTTCAAGCCGGTGGACACCCTCGCCTTCTACGGCAACTACAGCGTTTCGTACCTGCCGTCCGCGGGCGACCAGTTCACCGCCTTGTCCGAAGGGCTCGCCATCGCCGAGCCGGAGCGGTTCGAGAACCGCGAGGTCGGCGTGAAATGGGACGTCTCGTCGACGCTCCAGCTGACGGGCGCGCTCTACGACCTCGACCGGTTCAACCAGCGCCTCGCCGATCCGAACCGCCCCGGCTTCTTCCTGCTGAGCGGCCAGACCAACGCGAAAGGCGTCGAGATCGGCGCCAACGGCTACGTCACCGATTGGTGGCAGGTCGCGGGCGGCTATGCCTTCACCGATGCGCGCATCGTCAGCGGGTTCAGTTCCGCGGCCATCGTTCCGGGCAACCATGTGGGGTTGGTGCCGTTCAACGCGGTCACCGTGTGGAACAAGTTTGCGGTCACGCCGTCCTTCTCGTTCGGCGTCGGCGCGATCCACCAGACCCATACGTTCGCGGCGGCCGACAACACGGTCAGGCTCCCCGGCTACACCCGCTTCGACCTCGGCCTCTTCTATCAGGTCACGGATCTGGTGCGGGCGCAGATCAACATCGAGAACGTCTTCGACCGGGGCTACATCGCCACGGCGGACGGGAACAACAACATCAGCCCGGGCGCGCCGAGGATCGTTCGCGCTCAGGTCATCGCCAAATTCTGACCCGTGGTTCGCGTCGACGCCGTTCCGGCGAATGATCGGGGCGGCGGCCTATTCCACCCGCTGCCAGCCCGGTCCCATCAAGCGTTCCTGAGGCCGGAAGCGGGCCTTGTAGTCCATCTTGCGCGAGCCATCGACCCAATAGCCGAGATAGAGATACGGCAGGCCGAGGGAGGCGGCGCGGCGGATATGGTCGAGGATCATGAAGGTCCCGAGCGAACGCTGGGCCTCCGCCGGATCGTAGAACGAGTAGACCATCGACAATCCGTCGGAGAGTACGTCCGTCAGGCACAGGGCCACGGTCGGCCCGGTGCCCCTTCCGTTGATCGCCGTATCGGGACCGCGCCGACGATAGGCCACGAGATGGGTGTCCACATGGCTGTCCTCGATCATCATGGCGTAGTCGAGCACGGTCATGTCGACCATGCCGCCATCGCCATGGCGCGCATCGAGATAGCGGCGAAACAGGGCATATTGCTCCGAGGCCGGGCGGTTGGGCTCGGGATTGCCAATGAGATCGGCGTTTCGCTGAAGGATGCGGCGATGACTCGCCGAAGGCAGGAAATCGGCCACCACCACCCGCACCGAGATACAGGCCCGGCAGGTCTCGCAGGCCGGCCGATAGGCGATGGTCTGCGAGCGCCGGAAGCCGCCCTGGGTGAGGATCTCGTTGAGGTCGCGGGCGCGCCGCCCCACGAGATGGGTGAACACCTTCCGTTCCTCTTGCCCCGGCAGGTAAGGGCAGGGCGAAGGCGCCGTCAGATAGAATTGCGGTGTGTCGCGGGGATGGCTCGTCACGCTTGCAGCTGACCTCGGGGCCGGCGGGAGCGTTCCCCGCACGAGACGAGTGTACCCGCCCCGTGGCGGGGCTCAAGTGGGTGAGCGTCGCAGCGCCCCATTTTCGCGAAGGGTGGCTGGCATGGCAGGGCTGCTGCCCCTATCAATGGCGCCATAGGTAGACCGGTCGCGTTTCCGACCCAATTCGGGATGAATGCACCCGTTGTCGCGGGGTGGCCATCGGTGACGGGCGGAAACACGGTGGCAAAGTTCGCGCGCGCATGGTGCCCGCCGCCTTCCGGGGGTGGGCCGGAACACGTGAGGCGGCTTCACGGGATCGCCGGTCCCCGCCGCTGCCGAGCGTGACCCGATCTTTCAAGACCGGATAGGGAAATCGTCTCATCAACGCTCTCGCAACATCGATGCCGCGTTCCGACCGTTCGCGTGAAGCCTCGGCCGGTCCCTCGCGTGAGGAAGCCGGACCTGCGGATTACACCCGTCGTGTCGTCGCTGTCCTGATCGCCTCTTTCCTCGCCCGTCTCGTGGTGGTGCGGTTCCTCGACCTCACCTTCATGGAAACCTACGGTGCGGTCGTCGCGAGGCAGCCGTCGCTCTCGTTCTTCGACCAGCCGCCGCTGACATGGTGGACGATCGCGGGCGCCATGCGCCTGTTCGGCTCCGACGATGCCTTGATCGTGCGCCTGCCGTTCCTCGTCATGTCGGTGATCTCGGGCTGGCTGATCTATCGGATCACGACGCGTCTCTTCGATTCCCGTGCGGGATTCTACGCGGTCTGCGCCTATCTGCTGTCGCCGCTTCTCGGACTTTCGGATGGGAGTCTCGCCCAGACGAACGGGCCGATGACCGTCTTCATTCTCGCGGCCCTGCTGACGTTTCTTCACATCGACTTCGCCGCGTCGCGCATCCGCGACAACGGGATCTGGTACACCTGCGCATTCCTGTTCGGATGCGCCCTCGCGTCCAAGTATCTCGCGATCCTCCTGGTCCCCGGACTGCTCGTCGCCGTGGCGAGCCGGGCGGAGGGGAGGCGCTGGCTCCTGCGGCCCGCCACCTATCTCGGCCTCGTTGTCCTGCTGGTGCCGCTTCTCCCGGTCATCGTCTGGAACGCCGAGCACGGCTGGGTCTCCTTCCTGTATCAAGGTGCCCGCGCCGGTGGGGACGGCAGCATCAACATGGCGCGGGCATTCCGCTGGACCCTGACACAGGTCTTGATCGTCCATCCCCTCGTGTTCGGCCCGGCGCTGTACATGCTGTATCGCGGCCTTCGAAACGGGCCGAGGCAGGAGGGGCCGTGGCTTCTGGCCTGCATGTCCGCGCCGGTCCTCCTGTTCATCTTCGGCGTCATGGTGTGGAGCAGCCACCCGCTGCGCGGCTATCACTGGGCCTCCATGGGCTATCTTCCATTGCTGCCCCTCGTCGGCGCCTGGGCGGGTGGCCTCGCCGCCGATCGGCCGGACGCCGCACGGCGCTGGCTCGCCACCCTGGCCGCGACGACGATCCTGGTGATCGGTCTTCTCATGACCCATGTCTTCACCGGCTGGGCCGAGCGGGTCGCCCCGGCCAAGGCTTTCCGGTCGCAGGACCCGATCCTGCTGGAACTCTACGATTGGGACGATCTTCCCGTCGCGCTGACGGCGCGCGGGTTCGATCCCTCGCGCACCTTCATCGCCGCGACCCGTTGGGAGGATTGCGCCAAGGCCTTCTATGCCGTCGGGGACAGATTCCGCAGTCTGTGCCTCGCGGGCGACAACATCCACTTCACGTATCTCGCCGATGCCGAGAAATTCCGCGGCATGGATGCCGTCATCGTAGACAGGTATGCCAATCTCGATGCGGTCAGATATAATCTCGACGGGCATTTCGAGACGTTCTCGGAAGATGTGCCCATCCGCCTGAATTTCCACGGGCGTAAGATGCATGATCTCAGGATCGTCCGGGCGACCCATTTCGATGGGACCTGGCCAAAGCCCAGGATCGGCGCGAAAGGCCGCCAGTGACGCTTCCCTCTACCCAGACATCGTCCGCCTCGCAGGCGGATCGGCCCCTCCTCACGATCGTCATCCCCACCTTCAACGAGCGGGACAACATCGCCGTCATCTGCGGCCGGATCGCCACCGCGCTCGCGCCGCACCGTTTCGAGGTGATCGTCGTCGACGACAATTCGCCCGATGGCACATCCGCCGTCGTCGAAGAACTGGCGAGGAGCGATCCGCGGATCAGGATCATCACCCGGACCGGCCGGCGGGGGCTCGCGGGAGCCTGTATCGAGGGGATGCTGGCGGCCCGTTCCGACCTCGTCGCCGTGATGGATGCGGACCTGCAGCACGAACCGGCGACGCTGACGCCGATGCTCGATCTGATGATGTCCACCGATTGCGACGTGGTCATCGCCAGCCGCTACCTCGACGATCCCGACGTGGCGGCCTTCTCGTCGGTCCGCAAGGCCCTGAGCAATGCCGGAAACCGGCTGGTGCGCGCCTTTCTCCGGGTCCAGACCAGCGATCCCATGAGCGGCTTCTTCCTCATGCGCCGGAGCATTCTGGTGAAGGCCGCGCCACGCCTGAGCCGCGACGGCTTCAAGCTCCTGGCGGATATCCTGGCCCAGGGTGGCCGGTCGCTGAAGATCGGGGAAGTCCCCTATGTCTTCGGCCCTCGACTGACCGGACAGAGCAAGCTCGACGAAAGGGTTCTCTTCGATTTCGCGGTCCTTCTCATCGCGAAATCGGCCTTCGGCGTGCTCCCGACCCGGTTCGTCTCCTTCGCCCTCGTCGGCGGCCTCGGCGTCCTCGTCCACCTGTCGCTGCTGGGGCTCATGCTCTTCGCCCTGAACGACAATTTTCTGATGTCCCAGACCATCGCCACGCTCGGCGCGATGACGGCCAACTTCTTCCTGAACAACATCCTGACGTATCGGGACCAGCGGATCGTCGGCGCCGACCTCCTGCGCGGGCTCGCGGTCTTCTGCCTGTCCTGCTCCTGCGGCGCGTTCAACAATATTCTCGTTGCCCACCTCATCTACACCGGGACCGGCATCTGGTGGCTGGCCACGGGAGCGGGCATTCTGGTGGGCGCAGCCTGCAATTACGTGCTGTCGGCCCTCACCGTATGGCGGCGCTTCGAAAAGCAGCCGGACCGGGAGAAGCAGGTCCACCAGAGCGATGCCGCTCTGGCGAAGGGCGGCGGAGACCTCGGCATTCCCCAGCCTCCCTCCCTATCGCGGTAGTGGCGAAGTCCCAGCTGGACTTCGCCCGGTAGGCTCAGACCCGCACCACCGCCAGGCCGACGAGCACGTCGTGGCCCAGGCGCCGGTCCGACCTCATGAGCCCGAACAGGATATCGACGAACCACAGCAGGAACGTCGAGATGGCGACGTAGAACAGCAGGGCGTGGATGGCGGCGGTGAGGAAATCCACCCGCAGGCCGCTGGCCGGAGTCACCACGCGCAAACCCATCATCCGCATGCCCCAGGTGCTCTGGGCGGCGCCGCCCACCGTCACCGCGCTGTAGAGGATGCCGCTGGCGGGAAGGATCGCAAACAGGGTCCAGCCGAGGCCGAAGGTCAGCACTCCGAGCACCGTGATCGCCAGGGTGAGGAGCGCGGTGAAGCCCAGGATGAAGAGGATGTCGAGGAGATAGGCGACGAAGCGCGCCCCGAGGCTCGCCCTGACGAAGGGGACCGGTAGGGCGTTCGGGAACCCGGTCCCGTAGCGCTCGGCATAGCCGGCGGGGTCGTAGCCTGGGGGCGTGTTGAGCATGGCCGATAGCCTTCGAGAGGGGAGACGATTCTCCCTCATGAAGAAGACATGGGAGGACCCATGCCTTCGCTCAAGGTCACACGGGCTTCGCCGGGGTCGAGGTCAGGCGGATTGCTCGATCACGCCGCGCCATCCCAGTCCGCGATACGTCTCGTAGCCCGGGGTCTCGTGGAAGGCGACGAGGCGCCCCGCTGCATCGATGTAGCTTCCCTGGCTCCGTCCGTCCGTGCGGAGGGGATAGCGCTCGGTGAGGAGGCCATTGCCCTTGGAACAGGCGATGACGCGGTTCTCGGCATCGAGCAGCATGACACGGCTATGGGCCCGCTCCGCCGGCGCGAGGCGGACGCCCTCGACGATGGTGCGTGCCTGCGGCTCCCAATCGAAATGGATCGCGAGAAAGCCGATGGGCTTGCCGTTCGCCTCGCCGCCTTCCCGCACCGAGGCGACATAGGTGGCGCTCTGTGCGCCGTTGAGCGCGGCGACCCGTGCCACGTTGGCCACCGCGAACTCATCGCCGGAGGCCAGCGGCTTGGCGCGGGCGAACCACGGCTCCTGGCTCACATCCTGGCCGACGACATTGAACCGGTCGGGCCGGCCATTGGCGATGACCTTGCCGTCGAGGCTGCACAGCCAGAGATCGAGATAGACCGTGTAGGCGGAGAGGATGACTCCGAGCCGGTGGGAGGCGTGGTTTCTGACCGCTTCGGTCGGAGAGACCGCGCATGCGACCACCGCGGCATCGGTCGCCCACCACCTCACGTCGCAGGTCCGCTCGTAGAGATTGCGGTCGATGATCTCCACGGCGTTGAGGGCGAGATCGATGCAGCGCGCGGAACGGCTCTCGCTGGCCAAGTGCTCCACGGCCTGGGTCAGGCTGTCGACGCCGTCGCCGAGAGCGCTGCCGAGGCCCGAGACCAGGCCCTCGATTTCGCCTGCGACGCTGCGAACCTCATTGGCGACGACGGAGAAACCGGCGCCGCGCTCGCCCGCATGCGCCGCTTCGATGAGGGCGTTCAGGGCCAGCAGATTCATGCGCCGTGTGATGGACTTGATCGAGCCGACGCTACGATGGGTGAGAGACTTCAGCTGCTGGGTCGATGTCTCGACGAGCATCGAGAGACTGTCGGCCGGGTGATCTATCTCGTTCAGTTTTGTCGACATCGCATCCTCAAAATGGACCGCCCAAGCTCAGCGCTTGGTATTTCGTATATGTATTCAAGACTGAGATTGGCCGGCAGGCGACTGCGAACGTTTCGAGGTCTGCCGGTCAGAGACAATCCTGCCGCCTCCCCAAGCAAACCGAAGCAATAAGAATGCCAGGGCCGCGCGAATGCCTAGCGCGCCGGCGCGGGGTCGTTTGCTTCGGAATCTAATGTTTCGAGATAGTATTTCTTAAGCATGAAAAGCGCCCCGCCCGACACCGCCTTGTGGTCCATGCGGATGCCGATGAGACCCGCGCCGCCGTCGAACAGGCAGTCGATGCGGTGCTGGCGTTGGCCCAAAGCGTAATCGACGCGCACGCTGTCGGGCGCCGATCCACGGCCGACATGGAGCAGACGGGGCGAGAGGTCGGCTGCCACCAGCGCGGGAAGCGTCCGCCGGCAGGTGGTGATCCGCAGCCGGTCGACGGAGCTGTCGCAGGCCGTCAGGAATGCGACGACCGCGATCGGCAGGAGCGCGCCGGCGGGCCGAGCCGCCCGCGGGCGCATCTCAGATGCCGTCGCGCAGGCGTTCGGCCACGCGGGGCGCGTAATAGGTCAGGATGCCGTCGGCGCCGGCGCGCTTGAAGGCGAGGAGGCTCTCCGTCATGGCGCGGGTGCCGTCGAGCCAGCCGTTGAGGGCGGCGGCCTCGATCATCGCGTACTCGCCCGAGACCTGATAGGCGAAGGTCGGAACGCCGAATTCGTCCTTCACCCGGCGGATGATGTCGAGATAGGGCAGGCCCGGTTTGACCATCACGGAATCCGCGCCCTCCTCGAGATCGAGGGCGACTTCCCGGAGGGCTTCGTCCGAATTGCCCGGATCCATCTGGTAGGTGCGCTTGTCGCCCACCAGGGCGGCCGAGGTGCCGATGGCGTCGCGGAACGGGCCGTAGAAGGCGCTGGCGTACTTCGCCGCGTAGGCCATGATCTGGACGTCGCGAAAACCGGCCTTGTCGAGGCCGGTGCGGATCGCGCCGACGCGGCCGTCCATCATGTCGGAGGGGGCGATGATGTCCGTGCCCGCCTCGGCCTGGATCAGGCTCTGCTCCACGAGGAGCGCCACCGTCTCGTCGTTGAGGATGGCCCCGTCCTCGATCAGGCCGTCATGGCCGTGGCTGGTATAGGGATCGAGGGCGACGTCGGTCATCACGCCGATTTCCGGCACCGCCTTCTTCACGGCACGCACGGCGCGGCAGACGAGGTTGTTGGAATTGAGGGCTTCCGATCCGGTCGGGTCGCGCAGGGACGCTTCGGTATAGGGAAAGAAGGAGATGGCCGGGATGCCGAGCCGCGCCGCGCGTTCCGCCTCGCGGACGATCTCGTCCACGCTGAGGCGCTCCACGCCGGGCATCGAGGCGATGGGCTCGCGCCGTCCGGTCCCCTCGATGACGAAGAGCGGCCAGATAAGGTCATCCACCGTCAGGGTATTTTCGCGCACGAGGCGGCGCGACCACTCCGCCTTGCGGTTGCGCCGGGGGCGCTGGGTGATGCTCAGCGACGCGGCGGAACTCGCCTTGGCGCTCTCGATGGCGAGGGGACGCGGGGTCGGGGTCGCTTCGGTCATGGTCTCTACGTCTCGAAGGCCCGTCGCGGGCGCGTCGGGGCCGGCCTAACACATCCCCAAAACTCTTCGAAACCCGGGCCGATCGCCGCCCCCCGATTGACGGGTCACGACAGAGTTCGTCTAAGCGACACGGTGAACGCGGCGTTTCCTCGACCCCGCACCGCGCGACGCGCCGAATCCCGCGAGCCCCCGAGGGTGAGGCAGCCGCCGACCGGAGACGATGGATGACAGGCGCAGACGAACCGGAGATCCTGTTCGAGCGGCGCGGGCACGCCGGCCTGATCACCCTGAACCGGCCTAAAGCCTTGAACGCGCTCACGGTCTCCATGACGACGGCGATGTATCGCGCCCTGTCGGAGTGGGAGCGCGACGACACGATCACCCGCGTGGTCGTCCGCGGCCGGGGTGGGAGGGCGTTCTGCGCCGGCGGTGACATCCGCCAGATCCACGACCTCGCCCGCCGGGGGCTGGACGACGAGGTGAGGCGGTTCTGGCTCGCGGAGTACCACCTCAACGCCTATGTGCAGCGCTATACGAAACCCTACATCGCCCTGATCGAGGGGATCGTCATGGGCGGCGGGGTGGGTTTGTCCCTGCACGGGAGCCACCGGGTATCCTCGGAGCGCTACACCCTCGCGATGCCGGAAGTGGGAATTGGGTTTTTTCCCGATGTGGGAATGACCCATTCGCTTCCGCGCCTGGCCGGTCGCGCAGGGGTCTATCTGGCCCTGACCGGCGCCCGGATCGGTGCCGGCGATGCCCGCGCTCTGGGGCTCGCCACCCACCATGCGGCGGCGGAGAATTTCGACGCCATCACGGACGAGCTGGCCGGAGGTGGCGCCATCGAACGGGCTTTCGACCGCCACGCGACGGCCTTTCCCGAGGTCGGTCCGATCACGGCGCATGGCGCCACGATCGAGGCCTGTTTCTCCGCCGACAGCGTCGCCGGGATCCTCGCGAGACTCGACGCGGACGGGTCGCCCTTCGCCACCGAGACCGCCGCGCTGATGCGCACGCGCTCTCCCCACTCCCTGTGCATCGCGCACGAGCAGATGAGGCGGGGCATCGGCATGGACTTCGCCGAGGCGATGCAGGCGGAGTATCGCCTCGCCATGCGGGCCATGCATTGGCACGACTTCCACGAGGGGGTCCGCGCCGTGCTGGTGGACAAGGACAACCGCCCGGACTGGCGGCCCGCCGCTTTGGCCGACGTGGACCCGGCCGGGATCGCCGAGGCGTTCACCGACCTGCCCGATGGCGACGCGCCGACATTCGATGGATCGGCGACATTCGATGGATCGGAAAGGATGCCGTCATGAGGGGACTGACCAAGGTCGGCGCGACGCGGGACGGGCGCGGGCGCGCCAACGACGTGGCCGGCGACCGCATCGAGCGGTCGCCGCGTGTGCCGCAGACGGGGTGGGACGTGGTCCTGGTTTGGTTCATGCGCGTCACGGCCGTGTTGTGGCTGGCGAAGGGCGTCTCGACCTGGGCGACGATCCTCGACATCTTTCCGGGGGCGCGCCCGTTCGAAGCCGAATCGCTCGGCCGCCAGACGGTCATCGTCTACTTCGCCGTGATCGACTTCATGGCGGCGATCGGGATGTGGCTCACCAGCGCCTGGGGCGGTGTGGTCTGGTTGCTGGCCGCCACGAGTGCCGTCACCCTGGCGATCCTCACGCCGCATCTGTTGCCGATGTCGATCCCGGTCCTCGGAAGCCTGGGCGCTATTGTTGTGATCTATTTCGCTTTGTCTTGGGCTGCGGCGCGCGAGGTCAGGTAAACAACACCTTACTGGATTACTTTCATTTTGCATTTACCGACAGAGGTAAATTGCAAATTCATCGTATCGCTTAAACCGTCTTTCACCCGTGACTCGTAGATTGGCTTCATAAGCGGTGCCGAACACAACGGCGCCCGACCCAAGAACCCTGACGAGGCACCCAGATGAAGTCCCAGTCCGCCAAGGTGATCGAGAGCAACACCTCCGCCGAGACCAGCCCGGCGCACGGTTCCTATCTCGAAGCGCTGCACCTCGTGGAGCGTCTTCACCGCCGCCTTCTCGACGTGATCAAGGACGAGTTCGAGCGTCGCGGTCGTGAGGACGTCAACAGCGTCCAGGCGCTGCTGCTCTACAACATCGGCGACAAGGAACTGACGGCCAGCGAGCTGCGGACGAAGGGCTACTATCTCGGCTCCAACGTCTCCTACAACGTCAAGAAGCTCGTGGAGGCCGGCTACCTCCACCACGCCCGGTCGAAGACCGACCGCCGCTCGGTGCGCATCAGCCTCACCGACAAGGGCCGCACGATCCACGACATCATCCAGGGCCTCTACGACAAGCACGCCCGCACCATCCAGCCGATCGGCGGCATCTCCGACGACGATTTCGGACGCCTCAACGTCGCCCTCGGCCGCCTCGAGCGCTTCTGGACCGACCAGATCCGCTACCGGCTCTAAGTACCTGTTCGAGCGGTTCGTCCAAGGTTTCACCTCATCCTGAGATGCCGCGGAGCGGCCTCGAGGGAGGCTTCCAGGGATCGCGCGACGACTGGAGGGCTCCCTCAGAGCCTCCGCTACGCTCCGGCACCTCAGGATGAGGTGGTTGGTTTGGACGATCGACTTTGGCAGCTGTTCGGCGCTGGCGCGAGCATCCGCTGAGAAATCTCATCGAGCGGGTTTTGAGAACCGCTCCGAGACGAGCGCGCACCGCCAACCCGCTCGTCATCGACGTCCCGGAACGTCCCGGATCCGTCTCGGGCCATTCCTCGTATCGACCCAGCCCTATGAGGGCTGCTCCTCGCCGACATGTTCTTCCTCCTCCGTGAGAGGGGGCTTTTCGTCGGCATCGTCTCCGACCAGCTCATCGAGTTCGTCGATGAGGTCGTTCACCTGATCTTCCGTGGCGAGGATGCGGAAGATCTCGCCGTCCACGGTTTCGATGGTCAGGCGATAGCCTCCGTCCGTCTCGTCGGTGAGGACGCGAGCCAGCTTCTTCGTCGGTGTCATGCGGTTTCCCTCTCGTGCGAACGGGTTCGGTTAGGGATCAGATCAGGTCGGAAAAGACGCGATCGGACCAGGCCGTGGAGGCGGCGGGGCGGGGCGGGGCTTGCCCCGGTTCGGCGCGCGCGGGCTTCGTGCGCCTCGGGCCGGGCGTCGTCTTCGCCTGCCGCGCGGGCTTGTGAGGGCCGCCCACGGCGTCGTGTTCGAAGAGGAGGCAGGCTCCGTGCTCGTCCGAGATCCAGCCTCGGTCCGCCCAGCCGATGAAGCGGCCGTCATAGGCGTAGACCTTGTCGTCATGGATGAAGGCCGCGGCTCGGCCGTTCCAGAGGTAGAGGGAGTGCCCGTCGTGGCAGTACGCCGCCTCGCCGCCCTGTCTGTCGAAGAACTCGATCATGGACGATTCAAGCCCCGATCTGGCTGTTGTGCAGCGTGCGGAGCTCGACATAGCTCATGGTCTCGCTGCTCCAGGTCGGTCCGTCGGAATCGTGCAGGCGCTTTGCGAGCGGCTTGTGCTTGTCGCCCTGATAGAACCCCATGATGACGGTCTGGCCGTCGGTATCCTCGGCCTCGATCCGGTAGGCCGGCTGGGTGCCCGATCCGAGCCGGCTCAGGCGAACGCGCAGGGTCGGATTGCGGGTCTGGTCGGGGACCATGTTGAGATAGACGCCCTTCAGATATTCGAGGCGGTCCGCTTTCCGTCCGGCGAGATCCGCGATCGAGACGTTCTCGGCGAGCATGTCGGGCTTGTTCATGAAGGATCTGCTTTCTGGTGGATGTGATGGGGCGCGGGCCACTCGCATAGACAGGGCGCATCGACCTGCGATGTTCCATGCGGCGACCGGAGCGGTGTCGGGTATGGGCCGGGCCATCGTCGGCGTGTTCGCCCTCTGAGGCCGGCGAGAGGGGGACGACACCACCGCCATCCACCACATCGCTTGCTGCGTGGGGCGGCGGAGGGCCGATCCGGATCGTGTCAGTGCAAGGTCGGCGGCGGTTCGAGGAACGCGCGCATGCCGTCACCGTCCTCGATGGCCTCCATGAAGGCGTCGAGGGCGTCTTCGTCGGAGGCGAAGGTCGTATCCCAGACGGTGGACCAGCCGGTCTGATCGATGACTTCGAGCGTCCACGGATCCTGCGTGCCGGCGAAGCGATAGACGTTCACCGTCACCGTGATGCCGTTCTGGGTCGCCCGTCCGGTCAGGTCCGAGAATTCCATAGTTGGCATCTCTTGGGTCATGGGGTGTTTCTCTCGAATGACGAGTTCACCGCAGGGACCCGAACGTGTCCCTATCTCATGAGCCGAAGTGCCAGTTCTAGCAGAGTTCTTGCCGGAACGGTTCCGAAAACTTTGAAACGGCCGGGCATCGAGCCCAGGCGAGCACGAAAAAGGCGGCATCCCTGCTGGAACGCCGCCCTTTCATACCGCTCTTAAAAGCGATCGACTTAGTTGAAGGTGTCGATCTCAGCCGACTCGTAGCTGGTGACTTCCATGCCGACGCACACTTCCTGAACGATGGGGGCAGACCACGTCATGACGTTTCTCCTGGCTGGTGATGATGGGGCTTGGTGACACGGGCCCGTGAGGGCGCCGATCCCTCAGTTGAAGGGATCGATTTCCGCCGACTCGTAGCTGGTGACTTCCATGCCGACGCAAACTTCTTGAACAACGGGGGCAGACCAACTCATGGCGAAACTCCTTCGTGTCCGACGCCCTCAAGATAGGCGATACATTGGGCGCAATACAAGCGGGCGCGAGACTTATATTTTTCATATGATGGCTCGTCGTGGCCGGATTTTCCCCGATAAGCGGACGATCTTCCTCCCATAGAGAAATATGTTGCAGGATTGTGCTCCGTCGGCGCGCGATCCCGGTCGCGTCGCTGCCCGTTCCGAAGGCGGAAGCGGCGGCTCCCACGGCCGTCCCGCGCGTCCCGCCGGCAGGTCCGAAAGACAGGAGGAAATTCATCTTGACGCGCCCCGTGGCGGAGCGCATGGGGGCGCCGCCGACGGCTTCCCCTCGGCGATCCGCATGTGCGGATCGCAGGTGGACGCCTTGGAGCCCGAATTCCCCATCCATGCCCAGCGACAGTCCCGTCGATCCAGCCCGCCCGGCCGCTATCGTTCTGACCGCCTGAGGCCCTGAGGGGTTCACGCGCGGCTCACCGCGATCCGGCCGAACACGGCCCGATCGCACTCCTCCCCCGAGGTGAGCCCATGAACCAGATCGCCCCCTTCCCGACCAAGATCGATCCCTCCGTGCTGGCCGCCCGGTTGTCGGACGAACGCGCGCCCGACATCGTCGAGGCGCTGAACGAGGAGGCGCCCGAGGTCGCCGCCGCGATTCTGCTGGGGCTGCCCCACGACCGGGCGGTGGAGGTGCTCGACCAGCCCGAGCTCGACCTCGCCGCCGACATCATCGAGATGCTGCCGCGCGACCGGGTGGCGTCCTACCTGTCGGGCATGTCGGCGGACCGGGTGACGGACGTGTTCCGCGAGATCGAGGAGCCGGGCCGCTCCGATCTGAGGGCGCGGCTCGATGCGGAGACGCGCGGCACGATCGACCGGCTCAGCGCCTATGGCGAGGAGAGCGTGGGCTCGCTGATGACCACGGAATTCGTCACGGTGCCGGGCAACTGGACGGTGCAGCAGACCCTCGACCATGTCCGCACCGTCGAGAAGACCCGCGAGACGATCTACGCGATCTTCGTCCTCGACCCGCGCACCCAGGCGCTGACGAAGGCCGTGCCCCTGCGCCGGCTGATCTCCGGCAATCCCGACGACAACGTCCTCAGCGTCGCCGCCGGCCGGCGGCCGCTCGCCGTCTCGCCCACCGCCAGCCGCGAGGAGGCGGCGCGGCTGATCTCGAAATACGATCTGCTGGCCCTGCCGGTGGTGGATGCGGTGGGCCACCTCATCGGCATCGTCACGGTGGACGACATGATCGACGCCATGGTGGAGAAGCAGACGCAGGACGTGCAGCGCTTCGGCGGCATGGAGGCCCTGCCCGAGCCCTATATGGATATCGGCTTCGGCACGATGATCCGGAAGCGCGCCGGCTGGCTCTGCGCCCTGTTCCTCGGCGAGATGATGACCGCCACGGCGATGCAGGGGTTCGAGGGGCAGCTGGAGAAGGCCATCGTCCTCACCCTGTTCATCCCGCTCATCATGAGTTCGGGCGGCAATTCGGGCAGTCAGGCGACCTCGCTCCTCATCCGCGCGCTCGCGCTCCACGAGGTCCGCCTGCGCGACTGGTGGCGCGTGGCCCTGCGCGAGGTGCCCACCGGGTTGCTGCTGGGCGCGATCCTGGGGACGATCGGCATCGTCCGCATCGTGGTCTGGCAGAAGGCGGGGCTCTACGATTACGGCGAGCACTGGATGCTGGTGGCGGCGACGGTGGGGGCCGCCCTGGTCGGCATCGTCACCTTCGGCTCGCTGACGGGATCGATGCTGCCCTTCGTGCTCCAGCGCCTCGGCTTCGATCCGGCGACGGCCTCGGCGCCCTTCGTGGCCACCCTCGTCGATGTGACCGGCCTCGTCATCTACTTCTCGGTGGCGATGCTGATCCTGCGCGGCACGCTGCTCTGACCCTTATCGATCCTCCCGGGCGGAGTGAGCCCGGGAGGAGACGACCGCTTACGCCGGCACGCGGCCGTCGGGGGTGTAGCGGTCGATGGCCTGCGGCAATTCCCGCGACAGGCGGGACAGCAATTCCTCGCGGGTCAGTCCCGTCTGCTGCGCGAGGGTCGCCAGGATGTCCGGGCCGATCGCCTTTTCGAGGTTCTGCGGCGCGATCTCTTGGTTCGGACCCTGGTTGACCCAGGAGGACGCCGTCTCGCCGTGGCCGTTCTGGGTGAAACGCTCCACGAGCTCGCTCAAGCCCCCGCCGAGGAGGCCGCCGGCCCCGGCACCCCCGAGGGCGCCTCCCAGCTGGCCGAGGATGCCACCGAGACCGCCCTGGTTGTCGGTCGCGGCTCCCGGCGTTCCCGGAGCCGTCGTCTTGTTCGTAGCACCGCCCAGGAATTCGGCGATCTTGTCCCTGTTCTGGTAACCCGCGACGGCGAGCAGACCCAGCAAGGCGGTCATGGACGGATATCCGCGGCTCATGCGCTGTCTCCCTTGAGGTTCGCCGCCGGCTCATCGGCGAGGCGACGCTCACTCAACGTGCCTATGGCGCGGCGGGATGCATCGGGCCGCCGTAATGCCCACGATCGAGGCGCCATGGCGCGCCGCACACAAAACTTGTCCGCCCGGCGGTTGTCGACCGTGACCCGCGCATTACGTCGCAAGCGAAGCCGTATGGCGAGGGAACCAGACCCTCGCGGACGGCCTTCTCCCCCGTGGCCGGTGCGACCCGGCCGCGAGGTTTCCCAATGAGCGAGATGGCGGTCTGATGCGGCGCACACACGACATGAACTTCGGTGCCGCGATCGCGGCGGACGGCGTGCGCTTCGCCCTCTGGGCACCCACGGCCAAGGACGTGGCCCTCGTGGTCGACGGGGCCGAGCATCCCATCCCAGAGGCCGGCGAAGGCTGGCGCCGCACCACCGTGCCGGATGTCCGCCCCGGTGCCCGCTACGGTTTCCGCATCGACGGCGACCTCGTCGTGCCGGATCCCGCCTCGCGCTTCCAGCCGGACGACGTGTCGGGCCTCAGCGAGGTCATCGACCCGAAGGCATTCGACTGGAGCGACGGCGAATGGACGGGTCGCCCCTGGGAAGAGGCCGTCCTCTACGAGCTGCATGTGGGCACCGCCACGCCGGAGGGGACCTATGCCGCCCTGGAGGCCAAGCTCGAAGACCTGACCCATCTCGGGGTCACCGCCATCGAGCTCCTGCCGCTGGCCGACTTCAAGGGCACCCGCAACTGGGGCTATGACGGCGTGCTGCCCTACGCGCCGGATGCCGCCTATGGACGCCCGGACGAGCTCAAGCATCTGATCGACACAGCCCATTCGCTCGGGCTGATGGTGTTCCTCGACGCGGTCTACAACCATTTCGGCCCGGCCGGGAATTACCTCCACGCCTATGCCAAGACCTTTTTCACCGAGCGTCACCAGACGCCCTGGGGCGCCGGCATCAACTTCGACGGCGAGACCAGCGGCAAGGTCGTGCGCGACTATTTCATCGAGAACGCGCTCTACTGGCTCGAGGAATACCATTTCGACGGCATCCGCTTCGACGCGGTCCACGCCATCCTCGACGATTCGCCCAAGCACTTCATCGGCGAGCTCGCGGAGACGATCCGCACGCGCCTGCCCGGACGGCACATCCACCTCGTCCTCGAGAACGAGGCCAACCAGGCCCGCTGGCTCGAGCGCAACGATCAGGCCCAGCCGCTCCAGCACACGGCGCAATGGGCCGACGACCTCCACCATTGCTGGCACGTGCTGCTGACCGGCGAGGACGCGGGCTATTACGTCAGCTTCGCCGACAAGCCGGTGGATCATCTCGCCCGCTGCCTCGCGGAAGGCTTCGCCTATCAGGGCGAGCCGTTCCCGAGCCTCGACAACCACCCGCGCGGCGAGCCCTCCGCCCATCTACCGCCCTCGGCCTTCGTCACCTTCCTCCAGAACCACGATCAGGTGGGAAACCGTGCCCTCGGTGAGCGCCTGAGCGCGCTCAGCGACCCGGACAAGCTCAGCCTTGCGCGAGCCGGCCTGCTCCTTGCTCCGCAGATCCCGATGCTGTGGATGGGCGAGGAATGGTCGGCCACTGCGCCGTTCCTGTTCTTCGTCGATTTCGCGCCGGACGAGGAGTTGAACAAAGCGGTGCGCGAGGGGCGCCGGCGTGAATTCAAGAGCTTCGCGGCTTTCGCCGACGACACCTCGGTCATCCCCGATCCGACCGCCGAGCAGACCTTCGTCGATTCGAAGCTCGACTGGGCGGAGCCGGAGCGGCAGCCCCATCGCGGTGTCTGGGCCGACACCCGCAACCTGCTCCAGATCCGGCACCAATCCGTCGTGCCCCTGACGAAGACCCGCTATCTCGGGGCCGACGTGACCCGGCCGTCCCCGGATTCCCTCGACGTGACATGGCGCTATGCGGGCGGCACCCTGCGCTTCGTCGCCAATTTCGGCGAGGATCCCCTCGCCGTCGATTCCCATGGAGGTCAGGTGATCTGGTCGAACGGTCATACGGGCAGCGAGATCGAGCTTCCCACCTGGACGGGTATCGTGCTGACGGGAGCCGCCCGATGAGCCGCGACCTCGAACGGCTGGCCGATCTCCTCGGCATCGCATCCGGCTATACCGACGCCTTCGGCCAGCCCGTGGCGACCGACATCGAGACCCGGCGCGGCATGGTCGCCGCCCTGGGTTTCCCGGCGGGCAACGACGACGAGATCGCCAGCAGCCTCGCGGAGGTGGAATCCGTGCGGCTCGGGCTCGTCCCGTCGCTGATTCCGGTCGAGGCGCGGCGCGCCTCGACGATCCCCGTTCAGGCCGTGGACGCGCATGGCGCCGTGTCGTGGCGCCTCGTCGACGAGCGCGGCCTCGCGCGGGAGGGGAGGGCGTCGATCACGGGGGCGGGCGAACCCCGTATCGAGTTGCCGCCCCTGACGCCCGGCTACCACCGTCTCACCGTGGCGCTCGGCGAGCGGAAATCGGAATCCTGGGTCATCTCCGCCCCGCAGCGCTGCTGGCGCCCCGCCGCCTATGCCGACGAGGGCGCGCGGGATTGGGGCCTCGCCGCGCAGCTCTACGGCCTGCGCTCGCCGCACAATCTCGGCATCGGCAGCTACGCCGATGCGGGCCGCGCCGCACGGGATGCCGGCATTCGCGGCGCCTCGTTCCTGGGCCTGAGCCCGGTCCATGCGCTGTTCGAATCGGACCGCAGCAAGATCTCGCCCTATTCGCCGTCTTCGCGCCTGTTCCTCGAGACGCTGTTTATCGAGCCCGGCGCGTTGCCCGGTTTCGCCGGCTCGCGCGCCGCTGCCTTGTTGGGAGAGAAGGCCACCGAGATCGCCGGCCTTCAGGCCGCGACCCTGGTCGACCATCCCGGTATCTGGGGTGTTCTGTCTCCCGTGCTGGAAGCGTTCTGGCACGAATCCCCGGCGCGTGCGGGTGACGACGCCGCCTTCTCGGCCTTCCGCGACGCGGGCGGCGCGGATCTCGAAGCCCATGGGACGTTCGAGGCGCTGTCCGCCCATTACAAGGCGCTCGGCGCTTATTGGTCCGGCGACTGGCCGGAGGAGATGCGCCGCGCCGGGACTCCGGCCGTGGAGGCGTTCGCGCTCGCCCATGCGGAGGCCGTCACCTACCATATCTGGCTGCAATACCTCGCCGATCGCCAATTGGCCGATGCGTCGAAGGCGGCCCTCGAGAGCGGCATGCGCCTCGGCCTCTACCGCGATCTCGCTGTCGGCGCCGATCGCGGCGGGTCGGAAGTCTGGTCGCATCCCGAACGCTTCGCCAACGGCGTCTCCATCGGTGCGCCGCCCGATCTGCTGGCGCCCAAGGGCCAGGATTGGGGCCTGCCGGCCTTCCACCCCCTCGAAATGGAGCGCGACGGGCTCGCGGCGTTCCGCGCCCTGGTCCAGGCGAACATGCGCCATGCCGGCGCGATCCGCATCGACCATGCCTTCCAGCTCGCCCGCCTCTTCCTCATCCCTGTCACCGGATCGGCGAAGGACGGCGCCTATGTCGCCATGCCGTTCGAGCCGATGCTGGCGGTCCTGCGGCTGGAGAGCCACCGGGCGAAATGCCTCGTCATCGCCGAGGATCTCGGCACCGCGCCGGAGGGCTTCTCCGACGCGCTGATGCAGGCCGGCATCCTGAGCTACCGCATCCTCGCCTTCGAGCGCGAGCATGGCGGCCGCTTCAAGAGCCCCGGCGCCTATCCGCGCGACGCGCTGACCGCCATCACCACGCACGATCTGCCGACCTTCGTCGGCTGGTGGCGCGGGGTCGATACCGACACCCGCCAGGCGCTCGGCCTCTACGACGCCGAGCGGGCGGAAGCGGAGCGCCGGGAGCGCGTCACCGAACGCTCCCGCCTTACCGAGGCGCTCGCCTCCGAGCAGCTGCTGCCGAGCTACGACGTGCCCGAGGTGGCGCCGTTCGAAGCGGCGGCGCGCTACTTGGCGCGTGCACCGTCCATGCTCACGGCGGTGCAGTACGAGGACGTCGTCTCGGAATTGAGCCAGGCCAACGTGCCGGGCTCGACGGAAGGCTATCCCAACTGGCGGCGCAAGCTCGACCGCACCCTGGAGGCCATCGCCGCGCCGGGCGGTCCGCTGGCGAAGCTTGCCGCCGCGCTCTCGGCCGAGGAACGCGGCCCCCGTTCGGGTGCGGCGCGTCTCTCCTCGCCGCCGCCGCGCGCCACCTATCGGCTGCAGTTCCACAAGGACTTCACTTTCGCCGATGCCGAGCGGATCGTGCCGTATCTGGCCAAACTCGGCATCAGCCACGTCTATGCTTCGCCGATCCAGAAGGCGCGGCCGGGCTCGACCCATGGCTACGACATCGTCGACCATTCGACGATCAACCCGGAACTCGGCGGCGAGGAGGGCTTCGTCCGCTTCTCCGACGTGATGCACCGGCACGGCCTGAAGCTGCTCCTCGACATCGTACCCAACCACATGGGCGTCGGCGGAGCCGACAATCCGTGGTGGCTCTCCGTCCTTGAATGGGGCGATCTCTCGCCGCTGGCGCACGCCTTCGACATCGACTGGCAGCGGCAGGGTGCCCGCAACAACCTCGTCATCCCGTTCCTGGGCGACCGCTACGGCGAAGCCCTCGAACACGGCACCCTCGACCTGAAATACGATGCCGCCGCCGGCGCCTTCAGCGTCTGGCATTACGAGCATCAGTTCCCGATCTGCCCGCTGCAATATCCCTCGATCCTAAACCGGGCGCTTGCGGCGCATGGCGAGATCGGCGACGACGCGGCGGCCGAAGTTCTGGCCGTCTCCGAGCGCCTGCGTCTCATGAGCGAGGAAACGAGTGCGGAGCGCCGCCGGGGATTCCCGGAGGAGGCCGACGGCCTCAAGCGCCGGCTCGCCGACGCGGTGGAGGCCTCGCCCGCCATCGCCAAGGCCATCGACCGGACCCTGACCCTGCTCAACGGTTTCGAGGGAAGGCCCGACAGTTTCGGGCCGCTCCACCGGCTCCTCGAGCAGCAATCCTACCGCCTCGCCCATTGGCGCGTGGCGGCCAGCGACATCAACTACCGCCGCTTCTTCGACGTGAACGGCCTCGCGGGCCTTCGCGTGGAGAAGTCCGACATCTTCCACCGCTCGCACGAGACGGTGTTCCGCCTCATCTCCGAGGGGCGGATCGACGGGCTGCGGATCGACCATATCGACGGTCTGGCCGACCCACAGGGTTATGCGCGCGCCCTGCAGAGCGCCGTCGGCCCCGGCTTCTACGTCGTGGTCGAGAAGATCCTCGAACCCGGCGAGAAGCTGCGGCCCTGGCCCGTCGCCGGAACCACCGGCTACGACGTGCTGAACCAGCTCGACGGCATCCTGGTGGATCAGGAGAAGCACACCCGCATCACCCGGTTCTATCGCTGGGCCACCGGCATGGACGAGCCCTACAAGGCGCAACTCCGGGCGGCCAAGGCGGAGATCCTCGAGATCAGCTTCGCCAGCGAGCTCGAAGTGCTCACCGCCGACCTGAAGCGCATCGCCGATGCCGATCGGCGCACGCGCGACTTCTCGGTGAACGCCATCCGCCGTGCGCTGATCGAGATCATCGCGCGCTTTCCCACCTACCGCTCCTACCTGGCGAGCGACCTCGACGAGAGCGATGTCGAGGACGAGGACGTCCGCCTCATCGAGGGGGCGGTGGCCAAGGCCAAGCGCTGGAGCGCCCTGCCGGACCGGTCGGTCCACGACTTCGCCTCGAAGGCCCTGCTCGGCCGGATCGATGCCGGGGGGCCGGGACGTCCCGATCCCGCCGTCATCCTGCGGTTCCGCCGCCGGTTCCAGCAGCTGACCGGTCCGGTCATGGCGAAAAGCCTGGAAGACACGCTGTTCTACCGCTTCTCGGAACTCCTCGCCCTCAACGAGGTCGGCGGCGATCCAGGGGAATACGGCATCGATCTGGAGCATTTCCACGCGCTCCAGGCGGCGCGGGCGCGTGACTGGCCGAACGCCATGATCACCACGGCGACCCACGACACCAAGCGCGGCGAGGATGCCCGCTCGCGCTTGCTGGCCCTGTCCGAGATCCCCGAAGTCTGGGCCGAAGCCTGGACCATCCTCGGCCAGTCGGCCCGCACCCACCTCACCGCCATGGAGGAGGGGCCGGCGCCCGACGCCAACGACCAGTGGATGTTCCTCCAGGCCATCCTTGGTGCCTGGCCGCTCGAATTGCTGGACGGGGACGACGAGGCCGCCATCGCGGAGTTCCGCGACCGTCTCGACGCCTATTCCGAAAAGGCCCTGCGCGAGGGCAAGCGCCGGTCGAGCTGGGTCAATGTGGATGAGCGGTACGAGGCCGCGGTCAAGCGGCTGTTCGCCGGCCTGATCACGCCGGGCGCGAAGTTCATGACGCTCATGCGCCCGATCGCGCGGCGGCTCGCCCATCTCGGCATGATCGCCGGCCTCGGCCGGACGGTGCTGAAGGCGACCCTGCCGGGGCTCCCCGACGTCTACCAGGGCACCGAGTTCTGGGACTTCTCCTTCGTCGATCCCGACAACCGCCGCCCGGTGGATTACGCGGCGCGGGAGGAGGCCTTGAGCGACACGGCCGATCTGCCCGCCTTGCTCGACCATTGGCCGGACGGGCGGGTGAAGCAGGCGACGCTGGCGCGTCTCCTCGCCGACCGGGCGGAGCGACCCAGCTTCTATGCCGATGCCGACCATATCGCCGTGACGGCCGACGGCAGGCTCGCCGCCCATGTCATCGCATTCACACGCTCGGATGCCACAAGCGGGGAGGGCGACCTTCTCGTGGCGGTGCCGCGCCTCGTCTCCGGCCTCGTCGGCGACGCGACGTGGTCGGGCGAGGCCTTTGCCGGCACCACCCTTCCGGTGGCGGCGGAGAGCCGCTGGATCGACCTCATGACGGGCGGCGACGTCCAGCCGGAGGGAACTTCGGTCGACCTCGGCCGGTTGTTCGCGCGTTTGCCCTACGCGGTCCTGAAGCGCACCGCCTGAGTCCCGGATCCGGGACGGTCGCCGAACCTAGAAGGGTGGTCCTCGCCGAGGGCCGCCCATCCCCACCCCACCCGCCGCCGCGCGGGAGGCTCCTCTGGGAGACGGGGACACGATATTCAAGAGAACGGAGTACGCATGAACGCGCCGAGCCCAGCCAAGATCTCCGCCGAGCGGACCGAAGCCGGAACCGTGGCGCTGCCTGCGGGCCTCGCCCCCCGCGCCGAGGGGCCGCGCATCTACAACCTGTTCCCCCTCCTCGTCGGAAAGGTCTCGGCCTGGACGGCGGAGCTTCCGCGCATCGCCGGGATGGGGTTCGACTGGATCTACCTCAACCCCTTCCATCAGACCGGCGGCTCGCGCAGCCTCTATGCGGTCTCCGATCCGGACCGGCTCGACGAGCGGTTCCGTGACGATGACGGCACCTCGGACGACGAGCAGATCCGGCGCTTCTGCGCCGCCGCCGCCGCGCATGGCATCGGCGTGATGACCGACCTCGTCATCAACCACACCGCCAAGGACGGTCCCCTGGCGCGGGAGCGGCCGGACCTGTTCCTGCGCGACGAGGCCGGCAACATCGAGAGCCCGGCGGCCGTCGATCCGGACGATCCCTCGATCCGCACGGTCTGGGGCGACCTCGCCGAGTTGAACTACCATTCGGCGGGTGCGCGCGAGGAGCTGACCCGGCTCTGGGCCGGCTACATCAACCGGATGCAGGATCTCGGCGTCGGCGGGTTCCGCTGCGACGCCGCCTACAAGGTGCCGCCGGATGTCTGGCGCAGCCTGATCGGCGCCGCCAAGGCGCTGGAGCCCGATTGCCTGTTCGCCGCCGAGACCCTGGGCTGCACTTTCGAGGAGGCCCAGGCTACGGCGGGTGCGGGCTTCGACTACCTGTTCAATTCCTTCGCCTGGTGGGACCTGAAGGCGCCGTGGGCGCTCGAGCAGTACGACCGCCTGCGCGTGATCGCCCCCTCCATCGCCTTCCCCGAGAACCACGACATGCCCCGACTCGCCGCCGGCCTCGGCGGTAGCGCGGAGGCTGTGGCGCGGCACCTGAAGGCGCGCTACGCCCTGGCCGCGTTCTTCTCGGCCGGCGTGCTCCTGCCCATCGGCTACGAATGGGGCTACCGCCGCGCCCTGCACGTGGTCGAGACCACACCGGATTCCCGCGAGACCGATACCGGCATCGACATTTCCGGTTATGTGAAGGCGATCAACGCCCTGAAGGCCAGCCTCGCCTCCGCCAATGTGGAGGGCGCGCAATCCCGCATCTCCGCGCCGGATGCGGATTACGTGGCGCTCCTGAAATTCGATACCGGGCACGGCGCCTCCGCGCGCCACGCCACCCTCGTCCTGTTCAATCCCGGCCCCGTTGCGGTGGCGGTGGATGCCGGGCCGCTGGTGGCGCGGACGGGCGGCATGCTCGACCGGTTCAAGGACGTCACCCCCGAGGCGGAGCCGATCGACTTCCTCCCCGGCACGAGCCTCGACCTCGCGCCCGGCGAGATCCGCATCCTCGCCGCCGAACGGCGTGTGGTGGCGAAGCCCCCGACTCCCTCCACGCCGTCGGGCGAAGGCCGCGTCGTCATCGAGGCGGTCTCGCCCGAGATCGACGGGGGCCGTTCCCCGGTCAAGCGCGTGGTCGGCGAGCAGGTGGCGGTCTCCGCCGACATCTTCAGCGACGGCCACGAGATCATCGACGCCGCGATCCTGTCGCGGGTCGTAGGCGAGGAGGAATGGCGCCGGGACCGCATGGTGTTCGTGGACAACGACCGCTGGAGCGGCTCCTTCCCCCTCGAACACAATGCCCGCTACGAATTCACCATCGAGGCTTGGCGCGATGCCTTCTCGTCCTGGATCCGCGACACGCTGAAGAAGCGCGATGCGGGCGTCGACGTGCGCCTGGAGACCATCGAGGGCGTCACCTTCGTGCAGGGGGCGGCCGACCTCGCCACCGGACCGGACCAGGCCCGGCTCCAGGCCATCGTGTCGGCTCTCGCGGCGGAAAAGACCGGATCGGCGGCGCAGCTCGACCTCATCCTCGCGCCCGAGACCGCGTCCCTGATCCGCAAGCATGCCGAGCGGGTCAACCGCTCGCGCTATCCGGTGAACGTGCCGGTGATCGCCGACCGCCTCGCGGCCCGGTTCTCGGCCTGGTACGAGATCTTTCCGCGCTCGCAATCCATGGACGTCAACCGCCACGGCACGTTCGACGACGTGATCCGGCGCCTGCCCGAGATCCGCGAACTCGGCTTCGACGTGCTCTATTTCACCCCGATCCACCCGATCGGGAAGACCAACCGCAAGGGCAAGAACAATACCCTCACGGCGCTCGAAGGCGATGTCGGCTCGGTCTACGCGGTCGGGTCGGAGGCGGGCGGGCACGAGGCGGTGCACCCCGAACTCGGCACCCTCGACGATTTCCGCCGTCTGGTCGCGGCCAGCCACGCCTACGGCATGGAGATCGCCCTCGATTTCGCGATCCAGTGCTCGCCCGACCATCCCTGGATCAAGAACCACCCGGAATGGTTCGAGTGGCGCCCCGACGGCACGCTGAAATTCGCCGAGAACCCGCCGAAGAAGTACGAGGATATCTCCAACGTCCACTTCTATGGCGGCGCGCTGCCCTCGCTCTGGATCGAGCTGCGCGACATCGTCATGGGTTGGGCCGAACTCGGCGCCCGCATCTTCCGGGTCGACAACCCCCACACCAAGCCGATCCCGTTCTGGGAATGGATGATCGGGCAGGTGAACGCGCGCTATCCCGACGTGATCTTCCTCGCCGAGGCCTTCACCCGGCCGAAGATGATGAAGAAGCTCGCCAAGGCCGGCTATCAGCAGAGCTACACCTACTTCACCTGGCGCAACACGAAGCAGGAGCTCATCGACTATTCCACCGAGCTCGCCGGCGAGATGGGGGAATATTACCGGCCGAACTTCTTCGCCAACACGCCGGACATCAACCCGGTCTATCTCCAGACCAGCGGCCGCGCCGGATTCATCGTGCGGGCGACGCTCGCGGCGACCCTGTCCTCGGTCTACGGCATCTATAACGGCTTCGAGATGTGCGAGGCAGCGCCGTATCCGGGCAAGGAAGAGTATCTCAATTCAGAGAAATACGAGCTGAAGGCCTGGGATTACCATGCTCCGGGCAACATCCGCGCGCACATCATCAAGCTCAACCGGATCCGGCAGGAGAACCCGGCGCTCTGGGACTTCCGCAACGTCACCTTCACGGGGGCTTATAACGACCAGATCGTCGCCTATGCCAAGACGACGCCCGAGGGCGACAACTGCATCTTCGTGATGGTCAATCTCGATCCGAAGAACCGTCAGGAATGCACCTACGAG
The DNA here is from genome assembly GCF_008040005.1 of Methylobacterium sp. WL19. Lineage (NCBI taxonomy): Bacteria > Pseudomonadati > Pseudomonadota > Alphaproteobacteria > Hyphomicrobiales > Methylobacteriaceae > Methylobacterium > Methylobacterium sp. WL19. The sequence goes on along the minus strand of NZ_VRVC01000013.1, from coordinate 21,156 downwards.
GTGCCGCTCTGGCTCCTCGGAGAGCCCGATGACGGCGCCGTCGAGGTGGAGGACCTGCTGCTCGGCTACAAATTCGAGCTGCGCGGCAAGTCCCACCGCATCGCCCTCGATCCGGCGGAGCGGTCCGTGGTGATCTGGCGTCTGCGCGCGCCCCGCCGGGTTGCGGAGTAGCGGCCCGCGTGTCAGCACAAAACTTCGAGTTTTCAGCCGTCCGTCGCGTTGTCGCCCAGAAGCTGGTGCCAAAGCTGCGGCCGACGCGGCTGGCACCGTTCGCATCCGCGACCGGTGCCGCTGTGACGCCGAACACGCCCTTGAACCCGACGCATGAGGCAACGACGCGATGATCGATCGTAGCGATCCGCAATGGTACCGTGACGCCATCATCTATCAGATCCACGTCAAGTCGTTCTTCGACTCGAACAACGATGGGATCGGCGATTTCGAGGGCCTGACGCAGAAACTGGACTATGTGCGGGACCTCGGGGTCACCGCCATCTGGCTGATGCCGTTCTATCCGTCGCCCCTGCGTGACGATGGCTACGATATCGGCGATTACCGCGACGTGAACCCGTCCTACGGGACGATGGAGGAGTTCCGGAAGTTCGTGGAGGCCGCGCATGACCGTGGCCTGCGCGTCATCACCGAGCTCGTCATCAACCACACGTCGGACCAGCATCCCTGGTTCCAGCGCGCCCGCGAGGCGCCGGCCGGGTCGCCGGAGCGCGACTTCTACGTCTGGTCGGACACCGACACGCCGTATTCCGACACGCGCATCATCTTCCTCGACACCGAGACCTCGAACTGGACCTGGGACCCGGTCGCCAAGCAGTATTTCTGGCACCGGTTCTACAGCCACCAGCCGGATCTCAACTTCGACAACCCCGCCGTGCTGGAGGGCGTGATCGAGGTCATGCGCTACTGGCTCGACATGGGTGTCGACGGCCTGCGCCTCGACGCGATCCCCTACCTGATCGAGCGCGACGGCACGAATTGCGAGAACCTGCCGGAGACTCACACGGTCATCAAGGCGATCCGCGCCGCCCTCGACGCGAGCTATCCCGACCGCATGCTGCTGGCGGAGGCCAACCAGTGGCCGGAGGAGACCGCGCAGTATTTCGGCGACGGCGACGAATGCCACATGGCGTTCCACTTCCCGCTGATGCCGCGCATGTACATGGCGATCGCCCGCGAGGACCGGCACCCGATCACCGACATCATGCGGCAGACCCCGGAAATCCCCGAGGGCTGCCAATGGGCCATCTTCCTGCGCAACCACGACGAGCTCACCCTCGAAATGGTCACGGCGGAAGAGCGTGATTACCTCTGGTCGTTCTATGCCGCCGAGCGCCGCGCCCGCATCAATCTCGGCATCCGCCGCCGTCTCGCTCCGCTGCTGGAGAACGACCGCCGCAAGATCGAGCTGATGAAGTCCCTCGTCCTGTCGATGCCCGGCACGCCGGTGCTCTACTACGGCGACGAGATCGGCATGGGTGACAACATCTATCTCGGCGACCGCGACGGCGTGCGGACCCCGATGCAATGGTCCCCGGACCGCAACGGCGGATTCTCCCGCGCCAATCCGGCCAAGCTGTTCCTGCCCTCGGTGCAGGACCCGATCTACGGCTTCGACGCCATCAACGTCGAGGCGCAGACCCAGTCGCAGACGAGCCTGCTGAACTGGACGCGCCGCATGATCGCCATCCGCAACAACTCGGTCGCCCTCGGGCGCGGCGCCATGCAGTTCCTGTATCCCACCAACCGCAAGGTTCTGGCCTGGATCCGCGAGTTCGAGGGCGAGCGCGTCCTCTGCGTGGCCAACCTGTCGCGCGCGCCACAGGCCGTGCAGCTGGACCTGTCCGAGTTCCGCAGCGCCGTGCCGATCGAGCTTACCGGCGGTTCGGAATTCCCGGCCATCGGCGAGTTGCCCTACCTGCTGACCCTGCCGTCCTACGGGTTCTACTGGTTCTCCCTCAACGCCGCGAATGCCGGCGAGATCGGCCCGCAGCCGGAGACGCCCGAACTGTTCACCCTCGTCCTCACCGGCGGGGTCGAGACCCTCATGGCCGGGCGCGAGCGCACCGCCTTCGAGCGCACCGTGGCGCCGCGCTTCATCGGCACCCGCCGTTGGTTCGGCGCCAAGGGCACCCGCATCAAGTCGGTCTCGGTGATCGACAGCGCCACCCTGAAGGATGCCGGCGGCGCCACCCGCTTCCTGCTGCCGCGCGTGGCGGTGCATCTCGCCAATGGCGAGCGCCAGGATTACTTCGTGCCCCTCGGTGTCGATGAGGGCCGCGAGGACGAGACGCTGCTGTCGCACGCGGTCGCCCGCGTCCGTCGCGGACCGCGCACGGGCCTCTTGTTCGGGGCCTCCGCCTCGCCCGCCTTCTCGGTCGCCCTGATCGACGGCATGCGCAACGGCGTCGAGCTGCCGACGGAGACCGGCAAGCTCGTCTTCTCCCATACCTCGGCCTTCGATCGCGACGTCGTCGTGGATCTGGCGGAAGTCCGCAGCCTGAACGCGGAGCAGAGCAACACCTCGATCGCCATCGGCTCGAAGATGATGCTCAAGCTCCTGCGCCGCATGCAGACGGGCGTCCATCCCGAGATCGAGGTCGGCCGGTTCCTCACCGAGCAGGCGGGCTTCGCCAACACCCCGGCTCTCCTCGGCGTCGTCGAGCACGTGGCCGAGGACGGGACGCGGACGGCGCTCGCCGTGCTCCAGGCCTTCGTGCCGAACCAGGGCGATGCCTGGACGCTCATGCTGGAAGGCTTACGTCGCGACTTCGACACCGTCGTGCTCGCGCCCGAAAGCGAGGCGCCGGACCCGACCGAAGCCTTCGCCCCGCATCTGCGCTGGGCCGAGCTCCTCGGCCGCCGCACCGCCGAGCTGCACAACGCCTTCGCCATCGAGACCGACGACCCGGCCTTCGCGCCCGAGCCGTTCACGCATGACGACCTGCGCGACCTCGGGGAGGACGCGCGCCGTCTGGGCGAGCGGGCGTTCCGCGCCCTCGACGCCCTGGCGGGACGCACCTCCAGCACGGCGATCACGGAGCTCGCCGGCCGCCGCCGCGAGGTCGAGCTTCTGATCGAGGACATGACGGCGCGTGCGCCGGTGGGGGCGACCAAGACCCGCATCCACGGCGATTTCCACCTCGGTCAGGTTCTCGCCTCCGAGAGCGATCTCATCATCATCGACTTCGAGGGCGAGCCCGCTCGCCCCGCCGACGAGCGCCGCGCCAAGTCGACGCCGCTGCGCGACGTCGCCGGGATGCTGCGCTCCTTCGCCTACGGCGCCGAGACCGTCACCCGCGAGATCGCGAGCCGGTTCGCGGATTCGGAAGGCCGCGCCCGCAGCGCGTCCATCGCCTGGCGCGGCATGATCGATGCCGCGTTCCTCGACGCCTACCGTGCCGTGGCCTCCACCAGCCGCGCCGCGGTGACGGACCCGGAGACCGAGACGCGGCTGCTCTCGCTCTCGCTCCTGGCGAAGGCGCTCTACGAGGTCGATTACGAGGCCAATAACCGGCCGGATTGGATCGAAATCCCAGCCCGTGGGGTTCTCACAATTCTGGACGACACCAAGAGAGGCGTTTGAATGACGGATATCGACGAGAGCCTGGCGAAGACGTCCGAGCAGGAGCGGAAGCGGTCCGAACGGATCGCGGACCGCTCGGCCGCGTCGGGGAGTTCCCGCCAGGCCGATGCCGATACGTCGACCGTTCAGGGCGTCCATCCGGACGCGGTCGCCGCGGTGATGAGGGCGGATCACGGCGATCCGTTCTCCGTGCTCGGCCCTCACCAGATCGGCCCCGGCCTCTGGGAAGTGCGGGTCATCCTGCCCGAGGCGAAGTCGGCGACCCTTCTCACCGCGGGCAAGCGCATTCCGTTCGAGCGGCGCCACCAGGACGGGTTCTACGTCGCCCGCGTGCAGAGCGAGGGGCGTCCGCTCTACGAACTCGCGGTCGAGGGCTGGGACGGCACCGAGCGTACGCGCCACGACCCCTATAGCTTCGGCTCGTCGCTGCATCAGCAGGACATCGACAACCTGCGCGAGATCGGCAGCGACGTGACCTATCGGGTGCTCGGCGCCCAATCCATGGTGCTCGACGGCATCGACGGCTTCCGCTTCGCGGTCTGGGCGCCCAATGCCCGCCGGGTGAGCATCGTCGGCGATTTCAACGAGTGGGACGGCCGTCGCCACCCCATGCGGCTTTGGCAGACCGGCGGCATCTGGGAACTGTTCGTCCCGGGCCTGCGCGCCGGCGTCCACTACAAGTTCGAGATCCGCGGACCCGACGGGTCGCTCCTGCCGCTCAAGGCCGATCCCGTCGCCTTCGCGGCGCAGAAGCCGCCCGAGACCGCCTCCGTGCTCCAGGGCACGAACGCGCCCGTCTGGAGCGACGGCAAGTGGATGGCGACGCGGGGCGAGAAGGACCCTCGCCACACCGCCATCTCGATCTACGAGGTGCATCTCGGCTCCTGGGCGCGCGTCGCCGAGGAGGGCAACCGCTACCTGACCTACAAGGAGTTGGGCGAGCGCCTGATCCCCTACGTCAAGGAGATGGGCTTCACCCATATCGAGATGCTGCCGATCACGGAGTATCCGTTCGACGGCTCATGGGGCTACCAGCCGGTCTCGCTGTTCGCGCCGACGAGCCGCTTCGGCACGCCGGACGATTTCGCGGCCTTCGTCGACACGGCCCACGAGGCCGGCATCGGCGTGATGCTGGACTGGGTGCCGGGCCACTTCCCCCTCGACGCCCACGGCCTCGGCCAGTTCGACGGGACGCATCTCTATGAGCATGCCGACCCGCGCCAGGGATTCCACCAGGACTGGGGGACCTACATCTACAATTTCGGCCGCACGGAAGTGTCGAGCTTCCTCGCCGCCAATGCCCGGTTCTGGCTCGAGCATTATCATCTCGACGGTCTGCGCGTGGATGCCGTCGCCTCCATGCTCTACCTCGACTATTCGCGCCGGCAGGGCGAGTGGATCCCCAACCAGTACGGCGGTAACGAGAATCTCGACGCCATCAACTTCCTGCGCAAGACCAACGAGGCGACCTACAGCCACGCGCCGGGCACGATGACGATCGCCGAGGAATCCACCTCCTGGCCGGGCGTCTCCCACCCGACCTATACGGGCGGACTCGGCTTCGGATTCAAGTGGAACATGGGGTGGATGCACGACACCCTGGAATTCATGTCGAAGCAGACGATCCATCGCCGCTATCACCACCACGACCTGACCTTCGGCCTGCTCTACGCCTTCTCCGAGAACTTCATCCTGCCGCTGTCGCATGACGAAGTCGTCCATGGAAAAGGCTCGCTGCTGGACAAGATGCCGGGCGACCGCTGGCAGAAATTCGCGAATCTGCGCGCCTATTTCGGCTACATGTGGGGCCATCCGGGCAAGAAGCTGCTCTTCATGGGCGGCGAGTTCGGCCAGCAGAAAGAGTGGAACCACAACCAGAGCCTCGACTGGCACCTGCTCGACGATCCTCTGCATCGCGGCGTGAAGGATCTCGTCCGCGACCTGAACCGCCTCTACACCTCGACGCCCGCCCTCCACGTGAGGGATTGCGAGGCCGCCGGCTTCCAGTGGCTGGTCTCCGACGACCAGGACAACAGCGTCATCGCCTGGGCACGCAAGGGCACGAATCCGGGTGAGGTCGCCGTCGTCGTCTCTAACTTCACGCCGATTCCGCGTGAGGGATATCGGATCGGCGTGCCGGAGGCCGGGTTCTACCGCGAGGCGATCAACTCGGATTCCGAGCGCTATGGCGGCTCGAACGTCGGCAATATGGGCGGCGTCCAGGCGGAGCCGGTGGAGAGCCACGGCCAGCCCTATTCGCTGGTTCTCGCAGCGCCGCCGCTCGGGACGATGATCTTCGTGCGCGAGGGCTGAGATCGGCCCGTGTCATCGGGATAGTATGAGAAAGGGCGCCGGTTCGATGAACCGGCGCCTTTTTTGTTTGAGGCTGTTTGATCGGATCGCTTAACCGGTGCTCTCGCCAAAGTAGAGCATCCCACCAGACCACCTCATCCTGAGGTGCCGGAGCGCAGCGGAGGCCTCGAAGGAGTACTCCAGTTCGCGCAGTGGCTTCTGGAACTCTCCTTCGAGGCCGCTACGCAGCACCTCAGGATGAGGTAAAGCTTTGGACAGACAACACAAATCGGCTCGTCGGACGCAAGATTGCTCCGAGGCAGACGATCAGACCGTGCGGGCGCGAAGACCGCCGCCATTGCCCAGCGCGCGGGCGTAGAGCGCCGAGTAGTCCATGGCCGCGCCGTCCCAGGTGAAGGAGCGGGACATGGCGCGGCGGCGCATGGCGTTGAGGCGCTTCTTCTCGCCGAACGTGTCGAGGGCGCGGCGGACGGCGCCGAGGAACCCCTTCTGCGAGGCTTCGCCGAAGGTGAAGCCGGTCACGCCGTCCTCCACCGTGTCGGCGAGGCCGCCGGTGCGACGCACGATCGGCAGAGAGCCGAAACGCTGGGCGTACATCTGCGCGAGGCCGCAGGGTTCGAAGCGCGAGGGCATCAGCAGGAAGTCGCTTCCGGCGAACATCCGCCGGGCTTCCTTCTCCTCGAACCCCACCTGGACCCCGACGGCATCCGGATGGCGGCGGGCGAGATCGCTCAACGCAGTCTCGAACCGGCGCTCGCCCTCGCCGATGACGACGATCTGGCCGCCCTCGGCCACGATGGTCTCGGCCGCGCTGAGGCTGAGGTCGATGCCCTTCTGGTGGACCAGGCGCGAGACGATGGCGAAGAGCGGGCCGCGCGAGACGGCGAGGCCGAAATGGCGGCGGACCGTCTCGGCATTGGCGCGCTTGCCCTTCCAGTCGTCGGCCTCGAAGCGGGTGGCGAGGTGCGGATCGGTGCGCGGGTCCCAGCTCTCGTCGATCCCGTTGAGGATGCCGGCCAGCCGCCCCTGTGCGGCGCGGGTGCGCAGGAGGCCGTCGAGGCCGCAGCCGGATTCCGGCATCATGATCTCGCGGGCATAGGTCTCGCTCACCGTGGTGACGTGCGAGGCGTAATAGATGCCGGCCTTGAGGAAGGAGAGATGCCCGTAGAACTCGCAGCCATCCATCTGGAAGGCCCCGTCCGGGATGCCGAGGCGACCGAGGGAATCGCTCGGGAACAGGCCCTGATAGGCGAGGTTGTGGATCGTCAGGACGCTGGGGACGCGCTGCCCGGTCCATTCGAGATAGGCGGGGGCGAGCGCCGTCTGCCAGTCGTTGAGGTGAAGCAGGTCGGCCGACCAGGACGGGTCGACCCCGCCGGTCAGTTCCGCAGCCGCGAGGCTGAGGCGCGCGAAGCGCAGGTCGTTGTCGCGAAAATCGCCCTGCGCGTCGCCATAGGGCGTGCCGTCGCGCTGGTAGAGGTCGGAACTCAGGATGATGTAGACCTTGAGGCCGTCACCCGTCTCGATGAGCCCGAGATCGCAGGGCGGGATGCCGGCATGGCCGCGCAGATGGGCGACGACGGGGATGTGATCGAACCGGTCCACCACCTGGCGATAGCCGGGGATGAGGACACGAACATCGTAATGGCGGCGCAGCGACCGGGGCAGGGCGCCGGCGACCTCGCCCAGACCGCCGGTCTTGACGAAATCCGCCATCTCCGGGGTCGCGTAGAGGATGCGCGGCTGGAGCGAAAGGCCCCGAATTACCTCGGCGTCGGCCGCGCCGGAGGCGAAAATCGGCGAGGCGAGGTCGGCACTGGAGGTGGTCGTCGCCGGCATATGATGGAGACCTCTAGGGCAGATCGTGCTCTTCGCGATGCACAACTCAAGCCACTGGGTCGGTTAATACTACGTTCAGTTTGCTGCGGCGCGGGGAAAATGTCGCGCCGCGATAGTTTTTTCGGCCTCCCTCGGCTCCGCCGCCTTCAGTCAGGGTGCCGGAGCAGGATCACGCCCTCGTTTCCGGCCATGTCGAGCACCTCCGAGGCGCCGATATCGGCTCGTCCGGGATGGGTGGAGAGGAGGACGCTCCAGCCTGATTCGCCCGCCAGCGGGAACCGGACCGGCCAGCCCGAGAAGTTCAGTACGATCCGCACGGTCTCGCCGGCCTCCACCCTCTCATAGGCGAGGACGTGGTCGAGCCCGTCCGTATCGAGCCTGCGGTAGCTTCCCACCGCCAGGGCCGGATAGGCGCGGCGGAGATGCAGGAGCCTCCGGTAGAGGGTGAGGATCGAGGTGGAATCGTCGCGCAGGGCCTCGACATGCCGCCTGTCCCGGTCGGCGCTCAAGGGCAACCAGGGTTCGGCCTCGCTGAAGCCGGCATGCTCGGTGTCGTCCCACTGCATCGGGGTCCGTTCCGGGTCGCGGCCATGGCCCGGCTCGTTGAAGCCCCAGGGGTCTCGCATCCGCTCCGGCGGGATCTCCACATGGGCGAGGCCGATCTCGTCGCCGTAATAGACCGTGGGTGTGCCGCGTAAGGTGAGGAGGAGGATCGCCGCGATCCGCGCCTGCGCCTCGCCGATCCGTGCGGCGATGCGGGGCTGGTCGTGGTTGCCCAGCACCCAGTTCGGCCAGCCGCCGGGGGGCAGCGCCTCCTCGTACTCGTCCACCAGGGCCGCCACGGCATCGGCCTGCCACGGGGTCTGGATCAGCTGGAAGTTGAACGGCAGGTCGACGCCGGTCAGACCGGGGCCGTAATAAGCCACCAGCCGCTCGATCGGCAGGTAGATCTCGCCGATCAGCACCCGGTCGTCGTAACCGTCCAGCACGCGGCGCATGCCGGCGATGATGTCGAACACTTCCGGGCGGTCGGCGGAATAGACCTGATCGAACCGGTTGATCTCCGGCTGTTCAGGGTGGAAGGCGGGGTTCGCCGGATTGTCGCGAAAGCCCTCGTCCTTCATCAGGTGCCAGATCACGTCGACGCGGAACCCGTCGATCCCCCGGTCGAGCCAGAAACGCAGGACGTCGTGCATCGCTTCCCGCACCGCCGGGTTGCGCCAGTTCAGGTCGGGCTGCTGGCTCAGGAACGCGTGGTAGTAATATTGGCCGCTGGGCTCGTCGAAGGTCCAGGCCGGGCCGCCGAAATTGCTCAGCCAGTTGTTGGGCGGCCCGCCATCCGGCGCCGGATCGCGCCAGATGTACCAGTCCCGCCGCGGATTCTCGCGCGAGGCGCGGCTCTCGGTGAACCACGGATGCGCGATGGAAGAGTGGTTCGGCACGAAGTCGAGGATGACCCTGAGCCGGCGGGCATGGGCCTCCGCGATCAGCGCGTCGAGGTCGGCGAGGCTGCCGAAGAGCGGGTCGACGCCGCAATAATCGGCGACGTCGTAGCCGTAATCCGCCATGGGCGAGGGATAGATCGGCGAGATCCAGACGGCGTCGACGCCGAGCCAGGCGAGATAGTCGAGCCGGCGCGTGATGCCGGGAAGATCGCCGACACCGTCGCCATTGGTGTCCTGAAACGAACGCGGATAGACCTGATAGACGGTCCCCCGCTTCCACCAGACGGCTTTCGCCAGATCCGGAACAGTCGTCTCGCCTGACGTCATCCGCCCCCCGATTCACACCCCGATGCCGGTCACAGCCTAGCCTGTGGCGGAGCACCAAGCGACCCCGCCCCGGGCCTCCTTCCCGCTGCCGCGCCAGCGCGCTTCCGCCGCATTCATGAAACCTTCAGCGCTAAATGGTCTCATTCCCGCACGGTTTGGATGGGAGACAGGCGAATCGCGGGGACCGGTCACCGCCAGCGGGATCGGTCGATCCCGGAAGTCCGACCTGTCCATAGCGACGCCGCCGCACGGTCACCGCCGGAAGAAGCGGGTGCCGAACAGCGCTCTGCGGCAGCGACACTGAGGGGGAATGAGACCATGCTGAACGAAATCCTGGGCGCCACCGCTCGGAGCGAGGACATCGGCACGCGTACCGCCGCCGGAGACGCCCCGGCCCGGCCGGGCTGGACCGCTCCGGCCAAGCCCGCCTCCGGCGACCCCGTGGCGGATCTGCGCGAAGCCATCCTCGCCAAGCTCGCTTATGCCATCGGCAAGACCCCCGAGACCGCCCGCGAGCGCGACTGGTTCGCCGCCACCGCCCTGGCCCTGCGCGACCGGATCGTCGATGCCTGCATGGACGGCAGGTCCACCAGCATCCCCAACAAGCGCGTCTATTACCTCTCCCTCGAATTCCTCATCGGCCGACTCCTGTCCGACGCCATGAACAATCTCGGCCTCGTGGATACGACCCGCCGGGCCTTGCGCGATCTCGGCATCGAACTCGGCGACGTCGAGGCGGCCGAACCGGATGCGGCGCTCGGCAATGGCGGTCTCGGCCGTCTCGCCGCCTGTTTCATGGAGAGCATGGCGAGCCTGTCGATCCCCGCCATCGGCTACGGTATCCGCTACGATCACGGCCTGTTCAAGCAATCCCTGGAGGATGGCTGGCAGAAGGAGGCGCCGGAAACCTGGCTCGCCGAGGGCAATCCCTGGGAATTCGTGCGGCCCGAAGCGACCTACACGATCGGCTTCGGCGGCCACGTCACCATGTCGGCGATCTCGGACGGCGTGATCCGTCGGCACTGGCACCCGGCCGAGACCGTTCGGGCCGTGGCCCATGACGTCCCCGTGGTCGGCTGGCGCGGTAAGCACGTCAACACCCTGCGGCTCTGGAAGGCGGAGGCGAACTCGCCCCTCGAACTCGCGCAGTTCAACGGCGGCGACCATGTGGGCGCGGTGGCGGCCCGGTCCAAGGTCGAGGCGATCTCGCGGGTGCTCTATCCGAGCGATTCCTCGGAGAGCGGCCAGGAACTTCGACTGCGCCAGGAATACTTCTTCACCTCGGCCTCGCTGCAGGACCTCGTCTCCCGGCACGTGGCCGAGCGCGGCGACCTGCGCTCCCTGCCGGACCATGCCGCGATCCAGCTCAACGACACCCACCCGGCCATTGCCGTGCCGGAGCTGATGCGCATCCTCCTCGAGGATCACGGCCTCGCCTGGGAGGATGCCTGGCACATCACCACCCATACCCTGAGCTATACCAACCACACCCTCCTGCCCGAGGCGCTGGAGACATGGCCGGTGGAGCTCATGGAGCGGCTACTGCCGCGCCACATGCAGATCATCTACCTGATCAACTGGATGCATCTCGAAGAGCAGGGACGCCACGGCAGGGCCGATGCGGCGCAGCTCGCCTCGGTCTCGCTCATCGACGAGGCCAACGGCAAGCGCGTGCGGATGGGCCATCTCGCCTTCCTAGGCGCACGCCGGGTGAACGGCGTCTCGGCGCTCCACACCGACCTGATGCGCTCCACGGTATTCAAGGACCTCCACGCCCTCGACACCGACAAGATCGTCAACAAGACCAACGGGATCACCTTTCGGCGCTGGTTCCACAACTGCAACCCGGAGCTGACGAAGCTCGCCGTGGAGGTGGTGGGCGAGCGCGTCCTCGACGATCCCGAGGCGCTGCTGGGGCTGGCCGATTACGCCGCCGATTCCGCCTTCCAGGCCCGCTACGCCGCCATGCGCACATCCCGGAAGGAGGCGCTGGCCAAGGTGGTGGCCGAGAATACCGGCATCGTCGTCGATCCGTCGGCCCTGTTCGACACGCAGATCAAGCGCATCCACGAATACAAGCGCCAGCTCCTCAACGTGATCGAGACCGTGGCGCTCTACCAGGCGATCAAGGCCGAGCCGCACAAGGACTGGACGCCGCGCGTCAAGATCTTCGGCGGAAAGGCGGCGCCGAGCTACGTCCAGGCCAAGCTCATCATCAAGCTCGCCTGTGACGTGGCCAAGCTCGTGAACAGCGACCCGGATATCGCCGGCCGGCTCAAGGTGGTGTTCCTGCCGAATTACCGCGTCAGCCTCGCCGAGGCGATCATCCCCGGCTCCGACCTATCGGAGCAGATCTCCACCGCCGGCATGGAGGCGTCGGGCACCGGCAACATGAAGCTGGCGCTGAACGGCGCGCTCACCGTGGGCACACTCGACGGCGCCAATATCGAGATCCGCGACCATGTGGGGGCGGACAACATCTTCATCTTCGGCCTCGACGCGGCCGGGGTTCAGAAGCGCGCGGCCGAGCCGGATTACGCCGCCCGGGCCATCGCGGCCTCGCCGCGCCTCGCCGCCGCCCTCGACTTCATCGAGGCGGGCGGGTTCTCGCCGGAGGAGCGCGGCCGCTTCCAGCCGATCGTGGACGATTTGCGCCACAACGACCGCTACCTGCTCACCGTCGATTTCGACGATTACTGGCGCGTCCAGCGGGAGATCGACGCCGCCTGGATCGACAAGGCGAGCTGGTGGAAGAAGGCCATCCTCAACACCGCCCGGATGGCCTGGTTCTCCTCCGACCGCTCCATGCGCGAATACGCCGACGACATCTGGCGGGTGAAGGTGGGGTGAGCCGAGAGGTTCGTCCTTTATCTTCCGCAAGGCGGTCGAAAACCGACGACCCGGCTTCCATCCCGGAGCATCAGGGATTGGGAGCCGTAGTTCTGCGAAAGCCGGATGCGCGTTCGCAGACGGACTGGACTCGGCTCCAGGCTCGACCGCCGTTATCTCGTGCCGCCCCTTTCCGGAGAGACTCGATGTTCACGCACGTGATGATCGGCAGCAACGACCTGGAGCGGGCCCGAGCCTTCTACGATGCGACCTTCGTCGCATTGGGGGCCGAGCCCGGCGAGATGGATGCCAGAGGCAGGCTCATCTATTCCCATGAGGGCGGTCGGCTGATGATCACGACACCCATCGACGGCAAGCCCGCAACCGCGGCCAACGGCGGAACGATCGGTATCGCCGCTGCGAGCCGCGACCATGTTCTCGCCTGGCATCAGGCCGGCACCGAGCGTGGGGGCAGCGCAATCGAGAGCGCTCCCTCTCAGCGTCCGAACGGCGCCTTCGTCGCCTACCTTCGTGATCCCGATGGCAACAAGCTCACCGCACGGACCGTGCCTGCGAAGTGAGGACAATCGTGGCCGCTTGGGTGGAGGCGCGGGCTGATGCCCGGGCGCAGACCCATGGGCCGTCGCAACCGTGCGCGACATCTGTCGTGCATCTCACGTCCAGACCAGCCGTGGGCGCCGCCTCCCGATCAGATCCGGCAAGCGCCTTCGAGCGCCGTGTTCTCCGCATCCGTAAAAATCCGCGAGCGGATGAGGAAGCGCTTGTCGCGGCCGTTCTCCAGCGAGAACATGCCGCCTCGGCCGGGCACCACGTCGAGGATCAGGTGGGTGTGCTTCCAGACCTGGAACTGCGGGCGGCTGATCCAGAAATCCGCGCCGGCCACCTGGCCGAGATGGACATCGCTGTCGCCGGTGAGGAAGTCGCCCACCGGGTAGCACATGGGCGAGGACCCGTCGCAGCACCCGCCCGATTGGTGGAACATCACCGGCCCGTGCTCGGCGCGCAATTCCTCAATCAGGGCGATGGCGGCTGGTGTCGCCGTGACCCGCAGGGGCGTTCCGTCGGCGCCGACCTGATCGGCGGTGGTCGCTTCGGTCGTGCTCATGGAACGCTCCCTCCCGTCATGTGACCCCGGCAGGGGATGTCCCGAGCCGGAATGTTCGTTCACGCCGCCTTCTTGGCTGCGGCCTCGCCGTAGAAAGTGCCGCCGGCCTCCGCCATGCGCAGGAGGTTCTCCGGCACCGCGAAGCGCGCCCCGTGCCTGGCCTCGAGACCCTGGGCCAGGGCCACGAACGCTTTCGCACCCATGAAGTCGATGTAGGACAGGGCGCCGCCGGTGAAAGGGGCGAAGCCGAAGCCGAGGATGGAGCCGACATCGGCCTCGCGCGGGTCGGTGATGACGCCTTCGCCCACGGTGCGGGCGGCCTCCAGCGCCTGAACCACCAGTAGCCGCTGCTTCAGCTCGGTGAAATCGACGTCGTCGGGGTCGATCCGCGTCGCCTGGAGCTCCGACAATCCGGGCCAGAGCTTCTTCGAGGCGCCGTCCGGATAGTCGTAGAAGCCTTTCCGGTTCTTGCGCCCGAGCCGGCCCTCGCCCTCCACCAGGGTGGTGAGCAGAGCCTTCTGGGCGGGGTCGATCGCCTCGGCGCCGAGCTGCGCCTCGGTCGCCCTGACGATCTTCAGGGCGAGGTCGACGGCGACCTCGTCGGTGAGGGAGAGGGGCCCCACCGGCATCCCGGCCTGGCGGCCGGCATTCTCGATCATGGCGGCGGGGATGCCCTCGATGAGCATCTTGTGGCCCTCGTAGAGATAGGCGCCGACGCAGCGATTGGCGAAGAAGCCCCGGCTGTCGTTGACGACGATGGGCGTCTTCTTGATCGCGCGGACGTAGTCGAGGGCGGTGGCGAGCGCCGCGTCCCCGGTCTCCTCGCCCTTGATGATCTCGACGAGCATCATCTTCTCCACCGGCGAGAAGAAGTGGATGCCGACGAAATTGCCCGCGCGCCGGGACGCCTTGGCGAGGCCCGAGATCGGCAGGGTCGAGGTGTTGGAGGCGAAGATCACGTCCTCGCCGATCACCGCCTCCACCTTGGCGATGACTTCGGCCTTCACCTTGGGATCTTCGAACACCGCCTCGATCACGAGATCACAGGATGACAGGTCGGCGTAATCGGCGCTGGTGGTGATGCGCGCGAGAAGCGCCTCGCGGTCGGCGGTCTTGGCCCGGCCCTTGTTGATCTGGTCGGTGACGAGCTTGTGGGCGTAGGCCTTGCCCTTCTCGGCGGCGTCCGTGGACTGGTCGAGGAGGATCACCTCCATCCCCGCATTGGCGCTGACGTAGGCGACCCCGGCCCCCATGAAGCCGGCGCCGACGACGCCCACCCGCTTCACGCTGGTCTTGGCGATCTCCTTCGGCCGGCGCGCGCCTTTGTTCAGCTCGCCCATGGAGATGAACAGCGTGCGGATCATCGCCGCCGCCTCCTTGGAGCGCAGGATCTTGGCGAAGTACCGGCTCTCGACCCGCAGGGCGAGGTCCATCGGCAGTTGCAGGCCCTCGTAGACCGAGGCGAGGATGGCCTTGGCGGCCGGATAATTATCGTGGGTCTCGCGGCGGTAGATCGCGTTGGCCGGGGGCCAGATCATCATGCCGGCGGGCGAATAGACCTTGCCCGAGGGTGCCTTGAACTTCGGCTGGTCCCAGGGGGCCACGGGCGAGCCGCCGGCCCTGATCCAGGCCTTGGCCTTCTCGACGATCTCGTCTTTCGGCGCGACCTCGTGGACGAGGCCCATGTTCTTGGCCATGAGCGGACGGATCTGCTCGCCCTTGAACAGCATCTGCAGGGCGTCGCCCGTCTGCATCAGGCGGGGGACGCGCTGGGTCCCGCCCGCGCCGGGGAACAGCCCGACCTTGATCTCGGGCAGGCCGACGCGGGTCTTCGGGTCGTCGGACAGCACCCGGTGGTGACAGGAGAGCGAGAGTTCGAAGGCGCCGCCGAGGCAGATGCCGTTCACCGCCGCCGCGAAGGGCTTGCCGCAGGTCTCCAACTTGCGGAAGACCAGGGTGAGCTTGCGCGATTCCTCGAAGAAGTGGCGCATGGCCTCCTCCTCGCCCTTCTCGGCTTTCAGCGTCTCGTAAGCCTGTCCGAGGCCCTGCAGCATGGTCAGGTCGGCGCCGCCGGAGAAGTTGTCCTTGCCCGAGGTGATGACGCAGCCCTTCACGACCGGATCGGCCACCACGGCGTCGATGACCTGATGCAGGTCGCTCATCACCCCTTCGGTGAAGACGTTCATCGAGCGGCCGGGCATGTCCCAGGTCGCGAGCGCGATACCGTCGGAATCGACCTCGAAGCTGAAGTTCGTGAGATTCATGTCTGATCCTTGTGGGGTCGGCTTGAGGCGTGAGGCTATTAAGACGTTTTAAAAATTTGGGCTGGATAAAGAATCCCAGGATCGAAAAGGTGGAACGAGGAAACTTATCGAATGTTGGCGCGAAACGTCTGCCAGGGATGCCGCGACGGCGCCGATCTCGACTTTACGTTTACCATGGCGTTCCAACCCATCCTCGATCTCGACGCTCAGCGCGTGTGGGGATACGAGGCGCTGGTGCGCGGCCCCGAAGGCCAGTCCGCCGCCTCCATCCTCGATCGCGTCACCGAGACGACGGTCTATCGCTTCGATCAGGCCGCGCGGGTGCGTGCCATCGAGCTGGCCGGCCGGCTGTTCCCCGTCGACGACGAGACCAAGCTGTCCATCAACTTCATGCCGAACGCGGTCTACGAGCCGGCGGCCTGCATCCGCTCCTCGCTGGAGGCGGCGCGCCGGGCCGGATTCGCCCATGACCGGATCATGTTCGAGTTCACCGAGAACGAGAAGTTCCGGGACATCGACCATGTGAAGCGCATCGTCGCCGAATATCGCAAGCAGGGCTTTCTCACCGCGCTGGACGATTTCGGCGCGGGCTTCGCCGGCCTCAACCTCCTGGCGAACTTCCGTCCCGACCTGATCAAGATCGACATGGAGCTCCTGCGCGGCATCGATACGGACAAGGGCCGTCAGATCATCACGGCGGGGATCATCTCCATCGCGCGCCAGCTCGGCGTCTCGGTCATCGCGGAAGGTGTCGAGACGCGGGGCGAACTCGAGACCCTGCGCGAGCTCGGGGCAACGCTGTTCCAAGGCTATCATTTCGCCCGCCCCCAACTCGAAGCCCTCCCGAGTGTCGCCGGATTCGAGGCACGGGAGCCGCGCCTCGCCGCCCTGGCGTCATAGCGCTCCTCTCGGCGCGCCCGTCGCGTCGCTGCGCCTGCATGTTCGCGTCGTCGGTCTCATGCAGGGCCGCCCCAGGCGGTGCGGCCCCGCCGTCGATCCTCCGCTGGATCGACCTCAATCGGGTTTTACTTGGCCGGCGCCGTTCCGGGCAGCGGCGGTGCGCCCGCCGGCCTGTCGCCAGCCGAGGCGATGGCCAGCATGTTCAGGATCTTGGTGACCGCGCCCTGCGAGATCACCGTGACCGTCGAGGCCGGGTCCGAATTGATCGCCTGGAACTTCTGGTAGATCTTGTCGTCGTAGATGCCGCTGAGGTGCTTGAGCTCGTCGAGATTGAACTTCTCGGCATAGGCCTTCGACAATCCTTCGATCATCACCTCGCGCTGCTTGTCGAACTCGGCGCGGACCTCCTTGCGGATGGCCTCGGCCTTGTCCTCGGGCATCGGCTGCACGGTCTTTTCCAGGGCGCCGGTGAAGCCGGTTTCGAGGTTCTTGATCAGGGTCTTCTGAACCAGATCCTTGGCGACCGCGACGCGGTCGGCGGCGTCGTCCGCATGGGCGGCGAACGGCGCGCAGAGCGCGGTCGTCAGCATCAGGGTCGCGAGAAGGCGTGTCATCGTGGCGTGTCTCCCGGTGTTTATGATTGCGCCGCCGGCATCGGCGGCGGGAGTGCGCCGTTTAGCAGCGTTCCGAAGGGTTTGGGAGGGATAGCGCCCCATCACACCCGCTCGATGATCGTGGCGGTGCCCATGCCGGCGCCGATGCAGAGGGTGACGAGGGCGCGCTCCTTGCCGGTGCGCTCCAGCTCGTCGAGCACCGTGCCGAGGATCATCGCGCCGGTGGCGCCCAGCGGATGGCCCATGGCGATGGCGCCGCCATTGACGTTCACCTCGGACGGGTTGAGCCCGAAGGCCTGGCAGAAGCGCAGGACCACGGCGGCGAAGGCCTCGTTAACCTCGAACAGGTCGATATCGGCGACGGTCATGCCGGCACGCGCCAGCACCTTCTTCGTCACGTCCACCGGTCCGGTGAGCATCAGCGCCGGATCAGAGCCGATATTGGCGAAGGCGCGGATGCGGGCGCGCGGCTTGAGCCCGGCCCGCTCTCCGGCTTTCTTCGAACCCACCAGCACGGCGGCGGCGCCGTCGACGATGCCGGAGGAATTGCCGGCATGGTGGACGTGGTTCACCGTCTCCACGTCGGGATGCGCGTCGATCGCCACGGCGTCGAACCCGCCCATCTGGCCCATCTGGACGAAGGAGGCCTTCAGCCCGGCCAGCGACTGCATGTCGGTGGAGGGACGCATGTGCTCGTCGGTGTCGAGCAAGGTGATGCCGTTGACGTCGCGCACCGGCACGACGGACTTGCCGAACAGCCCGTCGGCCCAGGATCTCGCCGAGCGCTTCTGCGACTCCACCGCATAGGCATCGCAATCGTCGCGGGAGAAGCCGTATTTCGTGGCGATGAGGTCGGCCGAGACGCCCTGCGGCATGAACCACGACTTGATCGCGATGGCCGGGTCCACCGGCCAGGCCCCGCCCGAGGCGCCCAGACCGACGCGGCTCATGGATTCGACGCCGCCGCCGATGGTGAGGTCGTGCTGGCCGGCCATGACCTGGGCCGCGGCGAAATTCACCGCGTCGAGGCCGGAGGCGCAGAAGCGGTTGATCTGCACGCCGGGCACGTGGTCGCCGTAATCGGCCACCAGGGCCGCCGCGCGGGCGATGTCGCCGCCGGCCTCGCCGACGGGATCGACGCAGCCCAGGATGACGTCGTCCACCTGCCGCGTGTCGAGCCCGTTGCGCTCCTTGAGGGCGCGCAGGGCCGTCTCGGCGAGGCGCAGGGCCGTCACCTCGTGCAGCGCGCCATCCGGCTTGCCGCGGCCGCGCGGCGTGCGGACGTGATCGTAGATGAAGGCCTCGGGCATATGCGTTTCCCTGTTGTCCGCTCCTGCGGAGCGACGGCTTTCAAAGTCTGCTCTCGGTCTTACCGTCATTCCGGGGCCGCGAAGCGGAGCCCGGAATCCAGATCCGCGAACACATCCAAGATTTATCGCGTCGGCGGTTCTGGATTCCGGGCTCGCTCTGCGAGCGCCCCGGAATGACGTGGTGAGCTGAAAGTCTGTCGTCCGCTCTAAAACGCCTCGGCGCCGAGCGCCATGGTCGTCTCGGCCCCGGCCTTGATCCGCACCAGCCGCATGGCGGTCTCGGGCAGCGTCCGCTCCATGTAGAACCGGCCGGTGACGAGCTTGTCGTCCATCTCCGGCGACGGGCCCTGGGCGATGCGGGCCAGCGCCGCCTTGGCGATCCGGGCCCACATGTAGCCCATGGCGACGAGGCCGAGGAGGTGCATGTAGTCGGTGGCGCCGGCCCCGGCATTGTCCGGCTTGGAGAAGGCGTTCTGCATGAACCACATGGTGGCGCCCTGGAGGTCGTTCAGGCCGGCCTGGAGCGGCGCGGTGAACGGGGCCATGCCCTCCACCTCGGCATGGTCCTTGATGAAGGTCTGGACCTCGGCGAGGAAGCCCATCATCGCCCGGCCGCCATCCTTGGGCAGCTTGCGGCCGATGAGGTCCATGGCCTGGATGCCGTTGGCGCCCTCGTAGATCATGGCGATGCGGGCATCGCGCACGAATTGCGACATGCCCCATTCCTCGATGTAGCCGTGCCCGCCGAAGAGCTGCTGGGCCGCCACCGCGTTGTCGAACCCCTTGTCCGTGAGCACGCCTTTCACCACCGGGGTCATCAGGCCCATATGATCCTCGGCCTTCTGGCGCTCGGCCGCGTCGTCGGATCGGTGGCCGATATCGGCCTGGAGCGCGGTCCACAGCACCAAAGCGCGGGCGGCCTCGTTGAAGGCGCGGATGCCCATGAGGGTCCGGCGCACGTCCGGGTGGACGATGATCGGGTCGGCGACCTTGTCGGGTGCCTTTGCCCCCGTCAGCGAGCGGCCCTGGAGCCGGTCCTTCGCGTAGGCCACGGCGTTCTGGTAGGCGACCTCCGACTGGGCGAGACCCTGGACGCCCACCGCGAGGCGCGCCTCGTTCATCATCACGAACATCGCGTTGAGACCGCGGTTCTCCTGGCCGACGAGCCAGCCCTTCGCGCCGTCATAGTTCATGACGCAGGTGGAATTGCCGTGGATGCCCATCTTGTGTTCGAGGGAACCGCAGGAGACGCCGTTCCGCTCGCCCACCGAGCCATCCTCGTTGACGAGGAATTTCGGCACCACGAACAGGGAGATGCCCTTGGTGCCGGCCGGCGCACCCTCGATCCGGGCGATGACGAGATGGACGATGTTCTCCGACAGGTCGTGCTCGCCGGCCGAGATGAAGATCTTGGTGCCGGTGAGGCTGTAGGAGCCGTCGCCGTTCGGCACGGCCTTGGTCTTGAGGAGTCCGAGATCCGTGCCGCAATGGGGCTCGGTGAGGTTCATCGTGCCGGTCCAGGCACCCTCGACCATCTTCGGCAGGTAGGTCGCCTTCTGCTCCTCGGAGCCGTGGACGAGGAGAGCGGCCATCGCCCCCTGCGTCAGGCCGGGATACATCGTCAGCGCCAGATTGGCCGACGACGCGAATTCGGAGATCGCGGTGTTGATCGTGTGCGGCAGGCCCTGGCCGCCATATTCCTCCGGCACGGAAATGCCCATCCAGCCGCCCGCCGCATAAGCGGCGTAGCCGGCCTTGAACCCGTCCGGCGTGGTGACGCTGCCGTCGGCGTGCCGGGTGCAGCCCTGCCTGTCGCCGATGGCGTTGAGGGGGGTCAGCACCTCTTCGGCGAGCTTGGCGCCCTCGGTGAGCACGGCCTGGATCAGGTCGGGCGACGCATCGGAGAACCCGCGCAGGTTGTTGCGGCCGTGGAACGCGAAGACGTCGTCGAGGAGAAACCGAACGTTCTCCACAGGTGCCCGGTACGTCGGCATGTCGTCTGTCCTCCACCCGTTCGACCGCGTGCTCGATTCGGCCCGGAGGCCACGGCGCGCTTGATGGTTCACATATAAACTATCGAGCCCGGGAGGGGAAGGGGGGGCGCCTTCCGGCGCCTTTCCCGAGAGATATGATCAGTTTGGCACAGGGCTTAACCCGCTGTTTACCAAGAGTATCAAATGTCGTGGGCAATCGATCCGTTTGCCTGCCGCTGCGACACCCCCACGTTGCACAACGACACGTCGGATTGGGTCACGGACCTCGCTGCCCCGGGTTTGACGATGAAACGCAACGCGACGCTGAACCTGGAAGAGTTCGATCCGGAAGTCCTCGACGCCGCGCGCGACGTGGCGCGCCGCGCCGGCGTGCCGGTGGAAGCCTGGATCGCGTCCATCGTCTCGCCGGATCAGAAGCCCAAGGCGCGCCGTTCCCGCACCTCCTCGTCCACGCACCATCTGGCCCGGCCCCGCCCGGAGGGGCAGGTCCCGTCGCCGGTGCCGCCCTCCCCGGTGGAGACCGCCGCCGTTCCCGAACCCTCACCGGTCGTCGATGCCGCCGCCGCTCCCGAATCCTCCCAGGAGGCCGAGCCCGCC
>NZ_VRVC01000139.1:0-12492 GCF_008040005.1 Methylobacterium sp. WL19 | reverse complement strand
GTGCCTCCGCCGGCGTCACCGCCTCCGGCACCGAGGCGACGGACGGCTCGTCCAAGGCCTCCATCGTCGGCACCGAGCAGACCGCGACCAAGGATTTCAGCGGCACGAAGGACGCGTCCTTCACCCTGAAGCTCGGCAGCGGCCCGCTCAAGCTGATCACGCTCAACAACACCAACCTCGGCAGTTCGGCCGCCACCAGCCAGACCGCCATCGCCAAGGCCATCAACGACCAGATCAACGCCGATACCGGTCTCGCCGGTAAGGTCGAGGCGAGCTACGTCAACAGCAAGCTCGTCATCTCGACGAAGTCCTCCGGCTCCGACCAGAAGCTGACCATCCAGGCGGCCCAGGTCACGACCGGTGGTTCGGCCGGTGTCGATATCGGCTTCGGCGTCTCCGGATCGGGTGCCACCTCCCAGACGGCGTCGGGCACCGATGTGGGCGGCAGCAAGGGCACCAGTTCGGTGCGCTCGGCCCTGGCGCAGCAGTTCAACCTGATCCTCGAGAAGATCACCCAGCAGGCCCAGGATTCCGGTTATAACGGCGTCAACCTGCTGTTCCGCAACAGCAACAGCGCCGCCGACAACACCCTGCACATCGCCTTCAACGAGAAGAACACCTCGGCGCTCGACATCAAGGGCGTGAAGTTCGATGCCGCCGGCCTCGGCCTCGACGCCGTCGAGGGCGGGTTCCAGTCGGACACCGACATCAACGCCGCCATCGAGCAGCTGTCCGAAGCCACCACCCAGCTGCGGACCCAGTCCTCGACCTTCGGCGCCAACCTGTCGATCGTGCAGAACCGTCAGGACTTCTCGAAGAACCTGATCAACATCCTCGACACCGGCGCTGCCAACCTCGTGAACGCGGACCTCAACGAGGAAGCCGCCAACTCACAGGCCCTGTCGACCCGCAACTCGATCGCCACCTCGGCGCTCTCGCTCGCCAACCAGGCGCAGCAGGGCATCCTCCAGCTCCTCCGCTAAGCGCGCGCCAACACGCGGGGACCGGCCGTCGGGGCCGGCCCCCGCGCTATCCGACGATCAATTCAGGCCCGTTTCCAGAAGGGATTCACCACCATGGCCCTGCGCCTCGACCTCAAGCCCTACGAGGGCTTCCTCATCAACGGCGCGCTCATCCGCAACGGATCGCGGCGCTCCGACTTCCTCATCGAGACCCACTGCAAGTTCCTGCGCGAATCCGAGGTCATCAAGGAGAGCGAGGCCGACACGCCCGCGAAGATGCTCTGCGTCACCCTGCAGATGCTCTACCTCGCCGACGACCCGGCCGAGGCCGAGGACCTCTTCGCCCGCCAGGCCACAGAGATCATGAGGGCGAGCCCGGCGCTCGCCCCCCACCTTCTCGCGATCCACGATGCGATCGCGGACCGCCGCTACCATGGGGCGATCAAGCTGGGCCGCGCCCTCGTGACCGCCGAGCGAAGCTTCGCCGAGGCCGCGTGATCGACCAGGGCGCTCGTTCTCTCACGAGCGCGGCTTTGGAAGGCGTCGATGGGCAAGGATCGTGGGCCGGCGTCTCGGCTCGATGAGACCGAGGGGACCCGGCGGCCCCAGAAGCAACTCGTGCGGCGCCGGTCCTGCTTCGCGGGGTATCGCGACCTTCCACAATGCGTCGTCGCCCCTGTCCGTCGACGGGCGCCTATCGACTGTCCTGTGCTCGGGAAGAATCCACAGGATGCCGAAGGCGACGAGGGACGCGATGCCGATCAGGGTCGCATTCCAGTTCGGAGCTTCCTGGATCATCAGCACGACGAGGCCGCCTACGGCAACGGCCGCGGCGTACGCCCTATTCGTGTGCCGGTCCCAGGTCATCCCTCATGTGCTCCGGCATACATCGCCATCGAGTGAAGGCATTCCGTCAAATTTTTGTTGTCGCCGATTTGATCGATAACTTAGATCTATGATTCGAATACGTGATCCGGCTTTTGGAGAACGAGGTGGCATCGACACATAACGCCCCTGCCTCTGATCTTCGTCATGGACGTCTTGATCCAAACGAAGGGGCGCCCCGGACAGTTCCAGCCGTCATCGCCCTGTCGGCGAGGCCGCGCGGCGGGGCGATCCCGCCATGCCGTAAGTGCGCCGCTTACCGGCCGGGCCGAAGAAAGCGCGTGCGTTCGACGAAGGAAGTTTGCATACGACGCCGATGGGCAGGCTCGCGCGTTGCTGCTTCACGGCCCCTCGGCCGGACCGCTCCATGGAGTCCGTGATGGGCATCTTTCAGAACCTTCTCGAACACGTCACCGCCTATGTCGGTGACAAGACGCTCATGCAGGCGGCCGTGTCGGCGGCCTCGAACGTGATCGTGGCCGACAGCGAAGTGGACGAAGGGGAGGTCGAGGTCGCCCTCGCGGCCATGCGCGCCAATCCGATCATCGAGAAGGGCTACGACACGCTGATGCTGGAGGCGGAGCTGTTCGACGGCATCGCGCGGGCTCGGACCCGCGTCGGACGGGCGGACAATCTGAGCCGCGTGGCCGCCATCGCGGACCGCTCCCTCGAACAGCGGAACGGGGTGTTTCTGATCGCCGCCGATGCCGCCGACCATGAGGGAATCAGCGACGTCGAGCACCAGGCCCTCGAGGAGATCGCCGAAGCGCTTTCCGTCGACAAGGAGACATTACTCCGGCTGGCTCCCGTGAGGCCGTCCAACCCATCGTGACCCGGCCGACGCGCCGCGTCCGTCGGTCGCTCCGGCTCGACGCGACGGCTCCCCATCGCTCTCGCGTCGGTCGAGTGTGCTTCCGGGGCGACACCAAATGGTTAAAATCATATTAACCATTCATGACGACCCCACGTTAGAGATCCTTCGACTATAGAGCCGGCATTCAACCCCTGCCGGTCATCGCCATGATCCTCGCTTCCCGCAACATCGTCAACGAACACCGTGAAATCGCGGCCATCGCGATCACTTATGGAATCTTCCTGAGCGGGATCATGCTCCTCACCTGGACGATGGCCTGACGCAGCCTGCCGAGCGGCCCGAGGCCCGGTCCGGCCGCCCGTGCGGCGTTGACGGACGGCATCGCAATCCTCTGCGGCTGACGGCAACGGGCTGAGCATCCCCTGGACGGGGATGGCCGGACGATGTCGGGCGATATGGCGGGCCGAATGCCCGTCTCCGGCAAGGAACCGTTGCGCCTTCAAAGATGTTCGTCCATCCAAATCGGAGGACATGAATGTCTGACAGTGCCTTAGCCTCGGTCGTCGTCCCTTCTCTCCGGGCTGCCCGCTCGGCCAGGGAACGGCTGGCTCGCGCCGGATTCGCCCGCAACAGCATCGATATCGAACGCCACGATGACGCGTTCGAAGTCTCCATCAGCACGAAGGCGGAGAATCTGGATCGCGCTCAGAACATCCTTCTGGGCAACCCCGTCGTCGATGACCTTCGCGATGCCGGCTCGCGCGCGCTCGGCGCCTTCCACGACAATCGGCCCCTCGCGCTGGGCCTCGCGGCCCTGGCAGGCTTTGCCATCTTCCATGTTTCGAAGAAGCGGTGAAGCCGGCCAGCGAGCGATAGGGATAGTCCTGCAATCGCGGGGTGGCAGCCGCTTGCCGTTTTGCTCCGGCCCGCGACGACACTGAGACTGCCATCCATGAGCCATGAACCGATCCGCCGGTTTGTCATCGCGTGCCGCTTCGGCGTGGCGATGCTCGGCGGATCGTCCATGCCGATGACGGCTCCAGTTTTCGCTCAATCCCCGTCGCCGCCAGCCGCCGTGAACAACTGGGCGGACCTTCGCGCGACGCTCGCCTCCTGCTGGTCTGTCCCTCCGAATACCAGCGGATCACAGATCGCGTTCCTGTTCGGCATCAGCAAGAACGGTGAGTTGCGCGGTGCGCCTCTCGTCACGGCACGCCGCCTCGAAGGCGATCAGGAAGCCCGGAAACACTATGAGGAGTCCGCAAGGGACGCCGTGTCCCGATGCTTTCCCATCCCGGTGACCCCGTCCTTCGGCGCCATCCTGGGCGAGAGCCCCATCCGCCTGCGCTTCGTCAACACGCCGCCGACGGCCGCCTATCAGATCAACGGCAACATCACGATCTTCGCGCCGCCCTGATCGGCCGGGATCGCATGGGACGTCCGGGGCTGCCGACTTGGCGCCGTTCCGTCCGGCCTGGATGATCGGGCAGGGGCGTCAGCGCCGAGTCGACGCAAAAAAGGGCCGCCTCGCGGCGACCCCTTCCTTGCCGGATCCAGTCTCGGCCAAATCCAGTCCCGGCTCAGTAGCCGTAGTAACCACCGTAGCCGTAACCATAGGCCGGCGCGGGGGCGTAACCGCCGTAATAGCCGACGGGGCGGCCATAACCGTAACCGTCATAGCCACCATTGTAGGCGCCGGCCGCGATGGCTCCGGCAGCCAGACCGGCAACGCCGAGACCGATGACGGCGCCCGGACCGATGCCGCGACGGCCATATCCGTAACCCCGGCCGTAGCCGCCGCCATAGCGACCGTAACCACCGCTGTAACGGCCATAGCCGCCGCGATGACCGTATCCACCGTGGCCGCCGAAGCCACCGTGGCCGTATCCGCCGCCATGGCCCCAGCCACGGGCTTCCGCAGGGGCTGCCGCCAGAAGGGCACCGAGGCTGACGGCCGCGGCCGATAGAAGTGCGAGCTTGCGCATTCGAAATGTCCTGTTGTGAGATATGTTCATCAACGGACCGGGCGCCGGGCCGTTCCCATCGTCCCCTGGGTGCTGGCGACGCAGGCCCATGAGCGGCCTACGAGATCACGGGGATCGGCCGTTCCGTTTCACCTGCATTCCCGAGGAGAACGTCCATGAAAGTCGTCGCGGATCTGTGCATCGTGCCCATGGGCGTCGGCCCCTCGGTCTCCTCCTACGTGAAGGAGATCAAGACCATCCTTGAGGCCAGCCACCTCAACGCCGAGATGCATGCCAACGGCACGAACATCGAGGGCGAGCTCGCCGACATCTGCCGGCTCATCGAACTCTGCGAGGAGAAGCTGAGCCAGCTCGGCGTTCAGCGGGTCTTCTTCACCATGGCCTTCTCGTCACGGCGGGACAAGGAGCAGTCCATGGCCGACAAGCTGACGGCCGTTTCCTGATCCGTTGGCACCTCGGCGGCGCAGCGGCGTTGATCCTGCCCGATCCCCGATGAGGACCGAGCCCGCATGCAGCCATCCCGACGTGCGTTCCTGGCCGGTGCCGGCCTCGCTCCCCTGATCGTGCCGCTGCTGCAGCGTGCCACATCCCCGGCCCATGCGGAGGAGGGCGGTCTGATCCGCCGCGCCATCCCGTCCTCCGGCGAGATGCTCCCCGCCATGGGGATCGGCACCTCGCGCCGCTACGAGGTCGAGCCGGTCCCCGAAAAAATCGCGCCCTTGCGCGAGGCGGTGCAGCGGTTCGTGGCGCTCGGCGGGTCGGTCATCGACACGGCGCCGAGCTACGGCACGGCCGAGGACGTCCTCGGCCAGATCCTGTCCCAGGACGGTCTGCGCGAGAAGGTGTTCCTCTGCAGCAAGGTCGGGGCACCGGGCCGCGAGGCCGGCGCGGCCGAGATCGCGCGCTCCTTCCGCCGCATGGCCACCGACAGGATCGACCTCGTCGCGGTCCACAACCTCAGCGACACAGCAACGAACCTCGCCACGTTGCGGGATCTGAAGGCCGAAAAGAAGATTCGCTACACCGGTGTCACGGTCTGGCGCGACAGCCAGTTCGCCGATCTCGAGGCGGTGATGCGGCGCGAGACGATGGATTTCATCCAGGTCAATTACGCCCTCGACGACCGCCGCGCCGCCGAGCGCATCCTGCCGCTGGCGAAAGAGCGCGGCATGGCCGTGATGGTGAACGTGCCCTTCGGGCGCGACCGCCTGTTCAAGGCCGTTCAGGGACGCGACCTGCCGCCCTGGACGGCCGAGTTCGACTGCGCGAGCTGGCCGCAATTCTTCCTGAAATACGTCCTCTCCCACGAGGCCGTCACCTGCCCGATCCCCGGCATGGCCAAGACGGCCTATGTCGAGGACAATCTCGGCGCGGCACGCGGCCGTTTGCCCGATGCCGCCCAACGAACCCGAATGGAGGCCTATGTCGACGCGCTCTGATTTCTTCAACCGCCGTGCCGTCATCATGCTGGCCGGTGGGCTCATCGCCGCTTCGGGCCTGCTAGCATCACCCTGTCCCGCCTCGGCCCAGGCCGTACCGCAGCCGGTCCGCATCGGCATCGTCGGGGCCGGCAATATCGGCGGCACCATCGGCGGCCTCTGGGCGAAGGCCGGGCACGAGGTGATGCTGTCGTCCCGTCACCCCGAGGAGCTGAAGGACCTCGTCGAGGCGCTCGGGCCGAAGGCGAGGGCGGGCAGCCCGGCCGAGGCCATCGCCTTCGGCGACGTCGTGCTCATCGCGGTGCCCTACAAGGCCTATCCGCAACTGGCGCAGGACCATGCCGCGGCGCTCAAGGGCAAGGTGGTGATCGATGCCGGCAACGCGACCCAGGCCCGTGACGGAGAGGTCTATGGTGAGGTCCAGGCTAACGGCATTGCGGCGGTCTCGGCCAAATATCTGAACGGGGCGAAGGTCGTCCGGGCCTTCAACGCGGCCAATTACAAGGTCTTCGCCAAGAACGCCCATCGCCAAGGCGGACGCATGGCGATCCCCATCGCCGGCGACGATCCCGCGGCGCTCGCGACCGTGGCCCAACTCGTCAAGGATGCGGGCTTCGATCCTGTGGAGGTCGGGCCGCTGGCCAAGGCGGACGGCTTCGCCATGGGTTCCCCCGGCTTCGGCCTCGACCTGAACGCGGAGGAATCGCGGGCACGACTCGGGGTCACC
Organism: Methylobacterium sp. WL19; assembly: GCF_008040005.1. NCBI lineage: Bacteria > Pseudomonadati > Pseudomonadota > Alphaproteobacteria > Hyphomicrobiales > Methylobacteriaceae > Methylobacterium > Methylobacterium sp. WL19. Next base: position 5,680 of record NZ_VRVC01000139.1, on the reverse strand, counting down.
CGTTGAGCGACGGGCCAGGGCCGGCGAAGCCGCTGACCGCCGGCAGCGGCGGCCCCGTCCCGCCCTGGCTGCGGCGGCTCATCGACGTACGGGCGGAGGAAATTCCGGCCCTCGCGTGGTCCTGGGCCTACATCTTCTCGATCCTGGCGGCCTACTACGTCCTCCGGCCGATCCGCGACCAGATGGGTGTCGCCAGCGGGATCGAGAACCTGCCCTGGCTGTTCACCGGCACCCTGGTCGGCATGCTGGCCCTCAACGTCCCCTTCGCCTGGCTGGTGAAGACCCTGCCGCGCGCTCGGTTCGTGCCGCTGACCTATCGGTTCTTCGCCGCCAACATCGTGCTGTTCGCCGGGGCGCTCTACCTCGCCGGGCCGGAGGGCGACGTCTGGATCGGCCGAGCCTTCTTCATCTGGCTCTCGATCTTCAACCTGTTCGTGGTCTCGGTGTTCTGGGCCACCATCGTGGATGTGTTCTCCACCGAGCAGGGCAAGCGCCTGTTCGGCTTCATCGCCGCCGGCGCGACCCTCGGGGCGATCGCCGGATCGGCGACGACGGCGATCCTCGCCCGAGACGTGCCGACCTGGGCGCTCCTCATCGGCGCGGCCCTGCTCCTGGAGGTGGCGGTGTTCAGCATGCGCGGTCTCGCGCGCCTGTCCGACCGCCTGAACCGGGCTCCCGTCACGGGCGACGCCGCCCCGTCGGAGGCCATCGGCGGCAGCGCCTTCGCGGGCATCACCCGCACGTTCCAATCGCCCTACCTGCTCAATATCGGGCTGTTCCTACTGCTGTTCTCGGTGACCTCGACCTTCCTGTATTTCGAGCAGGCGGGCATCGCCAAGCGCAGCTTCCCCGATCGCGGCTCGCAGACGGCCTTCTTCGCCAGCGTCGATCTGCTGGTGAATCTGCTCACCCTCGGCGTGCAGTTCTTCCTCACCGGCCGGATCGTGCGGCGCATCGGGGTCGGCCCCGCCCTCGCGCTCCTGCCGGCGGCCAGCATCCTCGGATTCGCGGCGCTCGCCCTATCGCCCACGATCACGGCCATCGTGGCGTTCCAGGTCTTCCGGCGAGCCGGCAACTTCGCCATCGCCCGGCCGATCCGCGAGGTGCTGTTCACGGTCGTGCCGCGTGAGGACCGCTACAAGGCGAAGAACTTCCTCGACACCGTGGTCTACCGGACCGGCGACCAGATCGGCGCTTGGTCCTTCCAGGGAATTGGAGCGCTGGGCCTCGGTTCGACGGCCGTGGCCATCGCAGCGGTTCCGCTCTCGGTCGCCTGGCTCCTGAACAGCCTCTGGCTCGGCCGTCGGCAGGAGGCGAGGCGGATCGCGATGGAAGAAGCGGAAGGCTCCGGCAAGGATCGGGCGACCGGGCCGTCGCGCGGCAACTGACATCGACATTCGAGGAGCCGTTATGTCCGCAGGCAAGCCAGCCATCCTGTTCGTGTGCCTGGGCAACATCTGCCGTTCGCCCCTGGCGGAGGCCGCGTTCCGCCTGGAGGCCGAGCGGGCGGGCCTCAATGTGGAGATCGATTCGGCCGGCACCGGCGGCTGGCATGCGGGCGAACCGCCCGACCGGCGCGCCCAGGCCGTCGCCCGGCGCAACGGCGTCGACATCTCCGGCTACCGTGCGCGTCAGGTCGAGCCGGCGGATTTTGCCCATTTCAGCCACATCGTCGCCCTCGACGGCGACAATCTCGCCGTGCTGCGCCGGCTTCGACTGCAGGAGGGTGCTGCGTTGTCGCTTCTCCTCGACCATGTGCCGGGGCGCCGGGGCGAGGCGGTCGCCGACCCCTATTACGGCGCGGATGCGGGGTTCGACGCCACCTGGGCCGACGTGACCCTGGCCGCCCGCCACCTCGTGCGCGCGCTCACGGCATGATGCCACTGGCAGAGCGCGGGGCGGCGCTGCTCGGGCGTCGCCTCGTGCGGGCCGAGCCCATGAGCGGCGGCGATCTCTCCAGCCTCGTGCGGATCGTGCTCGACGACGGCAGCGCGGCGATCGTCAAGGACGGACCCGATCCGCCGGCGGAGGCCGGGATGCTCCGCGCGATCCGCGCCGCCGGCATCCCCGCGCCGGAGGTGTTCGCGGCCGATCTTCGCACTCTCGTGATCGAGCCCCTGCCGGCCGGCGGCGGCAATGCGGATGCGGATCTCGGCCGCGTGTTGGCGCGCCTCCATGCCGTGACCGGCGACGATTACGGCTGGAACCGTGACTACGCTTTCGGGACGGTGCGAATCGCCAATCACGGAAGCGAGGATTGGCCCGACTTCTGGGCCGAGCGGCGCCTCCTCTGCCACGCGCCTCATCTCGACGCCGCGCTCCGGCGACGGATCGAGGCCCTGGCGGCCACACTCCCCGAGCGTCTTCCGGCCCGTCCCCGCCCGGCGCTGCTGCATGGCGACCTGTGGAGCGGCAACATCCTCACCGATGGCGGCCGCGTTTCCGGGCTCATCGACCCCGCCTGCTACCACGGCCATGCCGAGGTGGACCTCGCGATGCTGTCCCTGTTCGGCGCGCCCGGCCCCGCCTTCCGCGAGGCGTATGGCGAGGCCGAACCGGGCATGGCGGAGCGTAGGGCGATCTACCGGCTGTGGCCGGCGCTGGTGCATCTGCGCCTGTTCGGATCGGGCTACCGCTCCATGGTCGAGGCGCTGCTCGACGCCACCGGCTGCTGAAACCTCAGTGCGTCCCATCGGACCGGAAGCGCAGCGCATGTCGCGCGACACGAACCGCGCCTCGAACCTTGCGTTTTCAGGGCCGATCCCCGACAACCCGGCAAGCTTCGGCGCTGGTGTCCGGCCCCTTCCGAATGTCCGGATGAGGCGGAGGGGCGCCTACGGTCGATGCGGCGAGGGAAGACGAGACCCATGCTCGATTACGCGCAGGCGCGACGCCTCATGGTGGATTGTCAGTTGCGGACCTTCGACGTCAACGACATCCCGGTCCTCGACGCTTTCGAAGCCGTGCCGCGCGAGCGCTTCGTCCCGCAGGGCCGCGAGGACTTCGCCTATATCGACCAATCCCTGCGCATCACCGGGCAGGATCCGGCGACGGATCGCGTTATCCCGGCGCCGATGCTTCTCGCCCGCATGATTCAGGCGCTGCAGCTCGCACCGGGGAAGGTTGCCCTCGACGTCGCCACCGGCTACGGCTACGCCGCCGCCATCATGCGGCAGCTCGGGGTGCGGGTGGTCGCCCTCGAATCCGACGACGCCCTCGCCGCCGAGGCGGAGAGCCGCCTGTCGGCAACGGACGGAATCGAGATCGTTCGCGGCCCCCTGCCGGCGGGCGCGGCGAAGGCGGGACCGTTCGACGCCATCCTCGTCAATGGCCGCGTCGAGACGCGGCCCCAATCCCTCCTCGACCAGCTGAAGGATGGCGGACGCCTCGCCTGCGTGATGGGTCGCGACAAGGCCGCGAAGGCCACCCTGTTCATCCGGACCGGGGACGCGTTCGGGGCGCGTCCGCTCTTCGATGCGTCGCTGCCCGCCCTGTCGGCCTTCAGTCCGGAATCCAGCTTTTCCTTCTGAGCGGGTTCGGCAAAAGCGGTCGCCGGTTTCGCGTCTCGAAACCCGCGACTCTTCAAAGGCCTGAGCGAGGGTAAAGCGTTGGCCTGCCCATGCGAACCAGCGTGGCAGGGAGGACAGGTGTCGCTTTTATGCGGCACTGCGCCATCAATCTCCTACCTAATCCCTCTCCGCCGATGCCCTGAAGCACAACCTCCGCTAAGCTGACCTGTGAGGCGGGCAATCCGGATGGCACCCTAGGCGCTATGGCTGTGATGAACAGCCGACCGGTTCATCGAGAAACCGCAAGGGCAGATGGACGTGAGACAACGCAAACTTGCGAAAAGCTTCCGGCTACGGCTGGGTGGCTTCGCCGCGCTGACGCTCGCCGCCGCCTCTCCGGCCGTGGCCGAGACGCTGGATAGCGCGCTGGCCCGTGCCTATGGCGCCAACCCGGCGCTGAACGCTTCGCGGGCGGGACTGCGCGCAACCGACGAGAACGTCGCGCAGGCCAAGGCCGGCTACCGTCCCACCGTGAGCCTCGACGCCGATATCGGCCTCACCCAGAGCCAGGGCCGCGTGAGCGGCATCTCCCTCAATCAGGTGACGAGGCCCGGCGGCGCCGGGCTGACCATCAACCAGACCCTGTTCAACGGCTTCCAGACCGACAACCAGACCCGCCGCGCCGAATCGGACGTGCTCGGGACGCGCGAATCGCTGCGCTCCACCGAGATGACGACCCTGTTCAACGCCGCCCAGATCTACATGTCGGTCTTGAGCGACACGGCGACCCTGGAGCTTCGCCGCAACAACGTCGAGGTGCTCGAAGAGCAGCTGCGCCAGACCCGCGACCGCTTCAATGTCGGCGAGGTCACCCGGACCGACGTGGCCCAGGCCGAGGCCCGCCTCGCCGGCGCGCGCTCCGACGTCAGCGGCGCGGAGGCCAATCTGCGCGCCAGCATCGGCACCTATCGGCGCATTATCGGCGTCGAGCCGCGCCAGCTCGCGCCGGGACGGCCCCTCGACCGGTTCGTTCCGCCGAACCTCGACAGCGCCATCTCCATCGGCCTGAAGGAGCATCCGCAGATCCTGTCCTCCATGCACGCGGTGGACGTGGCCGAGGCGCAGGTGAAGATCTTCGAAGGCGCGCTCGCTCCGAGCGCCGCCCTCCAGGGCAGCGTCCAGCAACGCTACGACACGCAGTTCCCGGGCGATAACGGCGTGACCGCCTCCATCGTCGGCCGCATCTCGGTTCCGCTCTACGAGGGCGGCCAGACCTATTCGCAGATCCGTCAGGCCAAGGAGCTGGTCGGCCAGGCCCGCATCAACGTCGAGGACATCCGCGACCAGGTCCGTTCGGCCATCGTCACCGCCTGGGGCCGGCTGGAAGCGGCCAAGGCGCAGGTCATCGCCTCGCAGGCCCAGGTTCAGGCCAACGAAGTGGCGTTGAACGGCGTGCGCGAGGAAGCCCGCGTCGGCCAGCGTACCACCCTCGACGTCCTGAACGCCCAGCAGGAACTCCTGAACTCGCGCGTGAACCTCATCCTCGCCCAGCGCGACCGTGTGGTGAACTCCTATGGCGTGGTCCAGACCGTGGGCCGCCTGACCGTGCGCTTCACGTCGATCCCGGTGGTGGCCTACAGCCCGAAGGAGCATTTCGACCAGGTCAAGGACCTCTGGTACGGCGTGCGCACGCCCGACGGGCGCTGACGGTCGCGAGGAACCCGCGAGGCACCGGTGTTATCCTGTGCCTTGCGCCCGGCCGGTGCTTGTTTCCGGCACCCGTGGTGAAATACTCAGAGTGACCGAAATACTTCTTTAACCATGTGACCGAGCGTCGTCCGGATGAGTGCAGCGAGCCCCAAGGCGCCGGACAAGGCCCCGGAACCCTCCATGGAGGAGATCCTGGCGTCCATCCGCCGGATCATCGCCGACGACCAGAACGCCAAGGCGGAGGTTGTCGCGCCGGTACGCTCCCCTCCGCCGCTGCCGGAGAACGACGACGTGCTCGACCTCGCCGAGGTCGCACAGCCGCGCAAGCCCCAGCCCGCTCCCATCGAGGAACCGGAGATCGACTTCGCCGAGAGCGGCCAGATCGATTTCGATTCGATCTCCTTCGACGACGACGAGCCCGAACCGGAGCCCCTGCCGCCGCCACCGGTGGTGCGTCAGCC
>NZ_VRVC01000138.1:0-12511 GCF_008040005.1 Methylobacterium sp. WL19 | reverse complement strand
GGCCGACCTCGCCGCGCCTCCCCTCGCCGAACTGGCGCGCCTCGACGATGCGGCCTTCCGGGCGCGGTTCGCCGGAACCCCGGTGAAGCGGACCGGGCGCGACCGCTTCCTGCGCAACGTCCTCATCGCCATCGGCAATTCCGGCGATCCGGCGCTCGCTCGGGAGGCCGAACGCTGCCTCTCCGATCCGTCGCCCCTGGTACGCGGTATGGCCGTATGGGCGTCGAGCCGCCTCACCGACGCGGCGGCGATGCGCGGCCTTTTCAACAGCCACGCCATCGGCGAAACCGATGCCGAGGTCGGCGCCGAATGGCGCGCGGCACTCGATCACGCGGGAAACACGACGGCATGAACCTCTTCGTCTTCGGTCTGGGCTTCACGGCGCGCCGCTTCGTCGAGCGCGCGGCGGGGCGGTTCGGCGAGATCCGCGCCACCGTCACCGACCCGGCCCGGCCCGGCGCCGGCCTCGGCGATGTCGCCCTGCGCGGCTTCGGTCCCGAGACGGATGACGCGCGGATCGCGGGCGACCTTGCCGATACGGACGTGCTGCTGGTGTCCGCCCCGCCGTCTCGCGACGGAGACACGGTGCTCGCCCGTTACCGGGACGCCATCGCCGACAGCCGGATCGGCTGGATCGGCTATCTCTCCACCATCGGTATCTACGGCGACCAGCAGGGCGCCTGGATCGACGAGACGACGCCGCCCAACCCCACGAGCGGGCGCTCGCATGGCCGCATCGCGGTGGAGAAGGCCTGGCTCGCCTTCGGGCAGGATACCGGCAAGGCGGTGCAGGTGTTCCGGCTGTCGGGCATCTACGGGCCGGGCCGCAACCCCATCGTGAAGCTGCGAGAGGGCAAGTCGCAGCGCATCATCAAGCCGGGGCAGGTGTTCAACCGCATCCATGTGGACGACATCGCCACGACCCTGCTCGCCTCCATCGACAGGCCGAGGGCGCAGGCGATCTACAACGTCACCGACGACGAGCCGACGCCGCCGCAGGTGGTGACGGAATACGCCGCCGGCCTCGCCAACCTGCCGCTGCCGCCCGAGATCGATTTCGAGACGGCGGATCTGAGCCCGATGGCGCGCAGCTTCTACGGCGAGAACAAGCGCGTGCGGAACCGCCTGATCCGCGAGGAGCTCTGCGTCGATCTCGCCTATCCGACCTACCGCGAGGGGCTGGCGGCGCTGGTCGCCGACGCCAGGGCCTGAGGCTCTGGCCCAGTCCCTTGGCGCGAAAAACGGCTTTTCGGTCTCTTCTTTCAGCTGCGATAGACGTAATGTGGCGGGATGCCGGTTATGTCAGTGGTATTTATACTAAAAACCATAAGTGAGCTGAGTCGATATAAGTTATTTTATAGTGATCGAGTGAGTTTTTTGATCGCCAAAAATGCGTTTCGGCGGAGATGGGCTATCGATTTCGGATGTTATCGCTACGTATGTTGTCAATAAGGGTAAAAAATAATTTATATGAATTTTAAAAACTGTATTTATACTAGCTATAATTGAAAATACGCAGTGAAATCGTTCTGTTCGCGTCTTTGATTTCTCGGAGTGACATGTGCGTCTAGTCGGCGATCGATTCCGACGACATCGTCGCTGTACCAGCATACTTTCATCGTCGATGGATGGTGTCTCGACGATCTGGCCGGGCGACAAGGGTTAAAGGTCAAAAATGGTATATATGTACCGGTAAAATGCTGGTTTGTTGCGGTATCTCGCCATAAAGCGCGGTGCGGCAATTTGAATGCAGTTCGATCCGGTTTCCGGCTACGCTTCATTGACTTTCCATTAACGGACGCTTCGCATAACGATGCTTGACGTATGAGGTGTGCCGGCTGATTCCGGCGGTCTGCGCAAGTATCGCCGTTCGAATGAGAAAGCGGGTCGTGACGGCAAACGGTTCACGGTCACTGCGGAATCCATTCAGCCTGCGAGATCGCCGGCGATTCCGGCGCCCGCGTCGAGCGTGCCGATCATGATCCCGGCGAGGTCGTCACTGAAGGTGGCCGCGTGGCTTCGAACGGTCGTCAGGCGGATGGACCTGCCTGGCCGGGCTCGATCCCTCTTCCGTGTCTCCTCCGGAGTGGGTGCTGGACGAACCGGCTTCCGCATCGATCCGGGGGGCTGGTTGAAATCCATGCGGACGTCGCGCACGAGCGAGTCGAGGATGCAGCCGAGCGAGGAGCGTCTGACGCTCGCCCTCGATAGCGGCGTCGAGGGGATCTGGGACTGTAACCTCGCCGACCGATCGATCTGGATCTCCGAGCGCTGGCTCGCCCGCCTCGGTTATACAGTCGACGCCATCGAGGCCAGGCAGCCGATGGATCACATCGTCCACGCGGAGGACCGCGAGCGCCTGACCCTCGCCATGATCGAGCACGTCAAGGGCCTCGCCTCCACCTACGAGTGCGAGCATCGCGTCGTCTGCGGCGACGGCACCTCGTTCTGGGTTCTCACCCGCGGGCGGGTCGTGGAATGGGACGGCACGGGCCGGGCCGTGCGCGCGGTCGGAACCCAGATCGATATCACCCACCGCCGGGAAGCCGAGGCCCGCGTCGCGTACCTGGCCCTGCACGACGACCTGACGAGCCTGCCCAATCGCCGCCTGCTTCGCCAGCGGCTCGACCGGGCGGTGATACGCGCTCGGGAAGGCCGGTCTTCCGCCGCGGTGCTCGCCTGCGACCTCGATGGTTTCAAGGCCGTCAACGATACGCTCGGCCATACCGGTGGCGACCGTCTCCTGCGCATCGTCGCCGATCGCCTGCTCGAAGCCGTGGGCTCCGGCGATACCGTGGCCCGGCTCGGAGGCGACGAGTTCGCCCTCGTGCTCGAAGGGCTCGGCGGTCCGCACGAGGTCGATGCGATCGCCAAGCACGTGATCGCGGTTCTCGGCGCCCCCATCGAGATCGACGGCATGATGGTCGAGATCGGTGTCGGCATCGGCGCCGCGATGGTGCCGGACGAGACCATTACCGCCGACGACCTGCTCCGACGGGCGGATATCGCGCTCAACGAGGCCAAGACGACGGGGCGTGACACGTATCGCCGGTTCGAGCCTGCTCTGGCCGCGCGCCATTCGGCGCGCCACCTCCTCGCCTTCGACATGAAGGACGCGATCCGGCGGGGCGACTTCCACCTCGTCTACCAGCCGGTCATCGACCTGGCGGCGGAGACGGTCACGAGCTTCGAGGCGCTGATGCGCTGGCGTCACCCCGAACGGGGTCTCATCTCGCCCATGGAGTTCATTCCGGTGGCGGAGGAGACCGGGTTGATCGTGGCCCTCGGCGCCTGGGCCCTGGCCGAGGCGTGCCGCGAGGCGACGGCATGGCCCGACGAGATCCGCGTCGCCGTCAACGTGTCGACGGTACAGTTCCAGCACGATCTCGAGCGCTCGGTGTCGAGCGCCCTCGACGGGGCGGGCCTGTCGGCGGATCGGCTCAAGCTCGAAGTGACCGAGAGCGCGCTGATGCGGGACCCGGAGCGCGTCGTGGCGACGTTGCACCGCCTGCGGGCGCTGGGCGTCAGGATCGCCCTGGACGATTTCGGCACCGGCTACTCGTCGTTGAGCTACCTGCGGCGGTTTCCCTTCGACAAGATCAAGATCGACCGCACCTTCATCAAGGACATCGCCGAGCCTGATGCGGCGGCCATCGTGAGGGCGGTGGTGGGTCTCGGGGAGCGGCTTGGCATGAGTATCGTGGCCGAGGGTGTCGAGACGGCGGAACAGCTCGATCTCGTCAGGAGCGAGGGCTGCGACGAGGTCCAGGGGTTCCTGTTCAGCCGGCCGCTCCCCGCCAGCGAGGTCCAGGCGTTCCTGCGCTCCCGCCGCGCGAGCGCGGCGGCATAAACGGGATCAGGCCGCGCGCTTGTTCGCGGCCGGGCCGAAATGACCGATGTAACGGGCGGCGATGGCCGAGACCGGCAGGACCACGAACACGTCCGTGGTGCCGAACTGGTGGTCGATCACCGCGCCGTCGCCGAAAGTGGCGCCCACCCGCAGGTAGCCCTTGATCAGCGGCGGGAGCGACTGGAGCGCGGCCTTGGCATCCACCACCTCGCGCGGCAGACGATCCATGGCCACGTGCCGTCCCGGCAGAGCCCTGGCGCACCAGGGCTCGGGCGCGCGGGCATGGTGGTGGAGGAAGCTGAGCGCCAGGGCGAGCCTGTCCGGGTCGGTCCCCTCCAGGCTGGCGCAGCCCAGCATCGCGTCGATGCGGTGGTGCTGGACATAGGCCCAGATCCCCGCCCAGAGCAGTTCCACCGTGCGCTTGGTCCGGTAGGGTTTCAGCACGCAGGACCGGCCGAGTTCGAGGAAGCGCTTGCCGGGATGCGCGGCGAGCAGGGGCGCGATGTCGTATTCGCCGGCGGTGTAGAAGCCGAAATTGCGGTCGGCCGCGTCCTGGCGCAGCAGGCGGTAGGTGCCCACCACCTTCGGCCTCGGGCGGCGGAAGGGTTTCGCCTCCGTCGCCGCATGGTCGATCACCAGGAGATGGTCGCAGACCGTGTCGTAATCGTCGATGTCCCGCCGGGACAGCAGGGACATGCCCGAGGCCACCGCCGACATCTCCTGGTAGAACACCCGGTAGCGCAGGCGCTGGGCGCGGCGGATCTCCGAGACGGTGGTGGCGAGGCGCACTTCGAGGTCGCCGATGCGGCCGAGCACCGGGTCGAGACCCGGAGCGGCCAGGGGCTTCTTCAGGCGCGGCTTGAACCGGATCGGCGTTCCGCCCGGCGGGATCAGGGACCGGCCACCGGCGCCGGGAAGGCTCGCGAAGCCCGGCAGGCCGGAGAAGCCGGCATGTCCCGCCTCGAGGCGCTTCTGCTTGAACCGGGCGAAGGGCGCGTGGACATGGGCCTCCCAGCCGTTGAGCCAGGCCGTGGACGCATCACGCGCGAAGTTCGGGACCATCGTCCATTCCGCTCTGCCGGACCCGCGAGGCCGGCTCCCGATGGAGCCTGGAGCCTCATATCCGCGAGGCCACATCATCACGAAGCCCGAACGCTTTTATGACAGGCTTTTGCGTGAATCCAGAGACGGTTAGTGTCACGCCAAAATGGTTCGCCGGCGACCCTTCCATGGGTAGCCGCCGAACCTTTCCCATTCTCCTCTTTTCCGGCTCAGGCAACGGGGAAGAGAGGGCAGCCGGACCGGTCTCAGACGAACTGGTTCAGGCCGGGGATCGAACCGACGATCGGCCCCATCACGTCCTCGCCGGCCTTCTCGCGGCCGAAGGCGAACAGTTCGGCGCCCAGCGGCTGCATCTGTCCCATGGGAACGCCGGCCGACATCAGCTTCTGGCCCAGCGCCATCACGCCCCCGCCCATCATGCCGCCGAGCATGCCCATGAGGCCGCCGCCGCCCTCGCCCTCGTTCGCCTGGGCCGCCGCCGCGTCCGCACCGGGCATCGCCGCGAAGAGCTGGGCGACCTCGGTGGCCGGGCCTTCCTTCTGCAGGAAGGCGAGGATGTGGCCGATGGCCGTCTGCGCCGTCGCGGCGTCGAGCCCGGTCTTGGTGGTGACGCGGGCGATCAACTCTTCCATGTAACGATGCTCCAACGCATGAGTGTGCGTAGTCCATCTGGTCTGTCCGCGATGAAATCAAGCGCCAGGTGCGGTGCTGCTGGAAAATGCGTCCCCCGGGCGTCATAACCCCAGGGTCGCTGCGCTGGGCGCGACGCGAAGCGGTGGGTTCAGGCGATCATGCAGAGCGACGGCACCATCCTCGTCGGCAAGAGCGGCACCAAGCCGGAGGCGCTCACCCTCAGGCTCGCCAACCGCCACGGCCTCGTGGCCGGCGCCACCGGCACAGGCAAGACGGTGACGCTCCAGGTCCTGGCGGAGGGGTTCTCCAATGCCGGCGTCCCGGTCTTCGCCGCCGACATCAAGGGCGACCTCTCGGGGCTGGCGGCGGCGGGCGAATCGAAGCCGGTCTTCGTCAAGCGCGCGGAGGAACTCGGGATCGCCTACGAGCCCGACCGTTTCCCCACCGTGTTCTGGGACCTGTTCGGGGCGCAAGGGCACCCGATCCGCTGCACGGTGATCGAGATGGGGCCGCTGCTGCTGGCCAGGCTGCTCGAGCTCAATGACACGCAGGAAGGCGTACTCAACATCGCCTTCCGCGTCGCGGACGACAACCAATGGCCGGTCCTCGACCTGAAGGACCTGCGCGCGCTGCTGCTTTACTGCACTGAGAACCTGAAGGAGATCTCGGCCAAGTACGGCAACGTCTCGGCCGCCTCCGTCGGGGCGATCCAGCGGCAATTGCTGATGCTGGAGAACCAGGGCGCGGACCAGTTCTTCGGCGAGCCGGCGCTCGACCTCAACGACTTCATGAAGCGGGACCGCGACGGGCGCGGCATCGTCAACATCCTGGCCGCCGACAAGCTGATGCAGCGGCCGCGCCTCTACGCCTCGTTCCTGCTCTGGATGCTGTCGGAACTGTTCGAGCAGCTGCCGGAGGTGGGAGACCTCGACAAGCCGAAGCTCGTCTTCTTCTTCGACGAGGCACATCTCCTGTTCGACGACGCGCCAAAAGCCCTCCTCGACGCGGTGGAGCAGGTGGTCCGCCTGATCCGCTCCAAGGGCGTGGGTGTCTATTTCGTGACGCAGAACCCCCTCGACCTGCCGGAATCGGTGCTCGGCCAGCTCGGCAACCGTGTCCAGCACGCGCTGCGCGCCTTCACGCCCCGCGACCAGCGGGCGGTGAAGGCCGCCGCCGACACGTTCCGGCAGAATCCCGGCTTCGACGTCGCCTCCGCCATCACTGAACTCGCCGTCGGCGAGGCTCTGGTGAGCTTCCTCGAGGCCAAGGGCACGCCCTCGATCGTGGAGCGCGCCCTCATCGCCCCGCCGCAGGGCCGGGTCGGGCCTCTGAATCCGGCCGAGCGCGCCGAGCTGATCGCGAAAAGCCCGCTGCGGGGGAAGTACGACGAGGCGGTGGACAATGAGAGCGCCTACGAGATCCTGGCCCGGCGCAAGGGGCTCGATTCCGCCCCAGCCGAGGCGGCGCAGCAATCGGAAGGGGGCTTGAGCGGCATGCTCGGTGGGCTGCTGGGCGGCGTGCTCGGCTCGAAACCCGCCGCCAAGGGCGGTCGCCGCCCGCCGCAGAGCCTGGCCGAACAGGTCATCGGCAACGCGGCCCGCTCGATGGCGCGGACGGTGGGCACGCAGGTGGGGAATGCGATCCTGCGAAATGTACTCGGCGGGTTGATGAAGCGGTAGAGGCGTCCGAGCTTCAAGTAAACTGAAAAACTTCCGATTCTGTTGGGCTATTGCTTTGATCATGACCATTAATGAACTCAATTTCGATAATGTCTGGCTCGTTGTATTGTCGGCGAATTCATTTTATTCTGAAAGTATAGAATAATTTTCCCTAGATTTATAATGCCGACCGGTGTTTCGCGAAAAAACTGAATTAACGCGATGTTGATGTATGTAATCCAAATCTATCGCCCTCTCTCGAGGGCTGAGGGTCATGCTTGGACGTCTCAAAATCATCTACAAGTTGGGTCTCGCCATCGGGTTTGTCTGTGCCGTCCTCGGTACCTGCGTCTGGTACACGACCGGACGCCTCGTCGAGATCGGTGGGGATTATGGACGGTTCATCGCCCATGAAGCGAAGGGGGCGGCCAATGCGCGGCGCGCCAACCGGTTCGTGTTCGAGATGAACCATGCCCTCTTCCGGGCCATCACCGAGCCGGATGCCGAGGCCAAGAAGCGTTATCTGGCGCAGATGGATCAGGCGTATCCCAGGCTCAAGCAACTGATGATCGACCTGCCGAAGGAGACGCCGGCTTTCGCGGCCCGCGTCCAGGCGATCGCCGCTCAGATCGACCGTCTGATCGCTGACAGTTTCAAGGTGCGTGCGCTGGTGGAGAAGGGCGAGACCGCCAAGGCCCTCGACCTGATGCACGAGGCGGTCGATCCGAACTTCAAGGAAATCTACACCGCCTGTGGCGCGCTCTCGAACGATGTCGCCAGCTACATGGATGCGGGGGCCGCCTCCCTGGCGTCGCTGACCGAGTCGACCCGGTCCGCCGCTTTGGTGGCGAGTGGGCTCGGCATCGTGCTGAGCCTGGTCTGCGCGGGACTGATCTCGATCTTCGGCATCACCCGGCCCATGGGCAACCTCGTCGCCGTGCTTCAGCGCATGGCCGGAGGCGCCACCGATATCCGCATCTCCGAGGCCGCGCGCGGTGACGAGATCGGCGCGATCGGCAGGGCCGTCGACGGGATCCGGACCATGGTCGCCGCCAGGGCCGCCGAGCAGACGGAGATCACGCGCATCGCCGACGAGGCCGCGGCCACCGAGCGCCGCCGCGGGATGATCGAACTCGCCGATGGTTTCGAACTGGCGGTGGGTGGAATCGTCGGCATGGTCTCGTCGTCCGCGACAGAACTGCAGGCCACCGCCTCCACCATGACGGCCACCGCCCATGAAACGGCCAGCCAGTCGACGACGGTCGCGGCGGCGGCCGAGCAGACCGCGACCAATGTCGGCACGGTTGCGGCGGCGGCGGAGGAGCTCGGTTCCTCCGTCCAGGAGATCAGCCGCCAGGTCGCGGGCTCCGCGACCCTCGCCCTCACGGCGGTCGGCGAGGCGGACCAGACCGCCCGCCTCGTGAACGAACTGAGCCTGGCGGCCAGCCGGATCGGCGACGTGGTGAGCCTGATCTCGACCATCGCTGGGCAGACCAACCTCCTCGCCCTGAACGCGACGATCGAGGCCGCGCGGGCCGGCGAAGCGGGTCGCGGCTTCACGGTGGTCGCCACGGAGGTGAAGGAACTCGCCAGCCAGACGGCACGGGCGACCGAGGAGATCTCCAGCCAGATCACACGGATCCAGGGAGCGACCGGCGATGCGGTTCATGCCATCGGTGGAATCTCGACCAGCATCCGCGAGATCAACGCGGTGGCCGCCACGATTGCCGCGGCCGTCGAGGAACAAGGCGCGGCGACGCAGGAGATCGTTCGGACCGTCGCCCAGGCGGCCGTGGGCACCAACGAGGTGACGAGCAACATCTCCGGAGTGGCGGGCGCCGCTGAGGAGACCGGAGCGGCCGCCTCCCAGGTACTGTCGTCGGCCTCCGAGCTGTCGCGCCAGTCCGAACACCTGAGAGCCGAGGTCGGCCGGTTCCTGGCCAACGTGCGCGCCGCCTGAGCGGCGCTCGACGCAAAGGCCGGTCCATTCATTGACAGGCGGGCGAAACCCGACTAGCTGACATCCGCAACGCGCGGCTTCCTCGACGAAGTCCGCGCGTTTCGCGTTCGCAGCATCGCTCGAATCGGTGTCGCGGATGACCTGAACAAGAAGACGGTCCAGGCTCGCAAGGCTGGAGGCCGGCAGAGAACACGAAGAGAGAACGATGTTCGCAGTCATCAAGACGGGCGGCAAGCAGTATCGCGTTGCCGCCAACGACACCATCACGATCGCCACCGTCGAGGGCGAGCCCGGCTCCGCCGTGACCTTCGGCGAAGTCCTCCTGTTCGCGGACGACGCGGGCGCCACCCAGGTCGGCGCGCCGCTCCTGTCGGGCATCAGCGTCGCCGGCGAGATCGTCAGCCACGGCCGCGACGCGAAGGTCATCGCCTTCAAGAAGCGCCGCCGTCAGAACTCGCGTCGCAAGCGCGGTCATCGCCAGCACCACACCGTGGTGCGCATCACCGGCATCAGCGCCTGACGTTCTGATCGAGACATTCGGAGTCAACCACAATGGCCCATAAAAAAGCAGGCGGCTCGTCCCGCAACGGCCGTGATTCGGCCGGTCAGCGCCTCGGCGTGAAGAAGTTCGGTGCCGAAGCCGTCATCGCCGGCAACATCATCGTCCGTCAGCGCGGCACCAAGTTCCACCCCGGCGTCAATGTCGGCATCGGCACGGACCACACCCTGTTCGCCAAGGCGGACGGACGCGTGCTGTTCCAGGTGAAGCGCGGCCGCGCCTTCGTCGCTGTCGTGCCGCATCAGGAAGCCGCGGAGTAATCCACGGCCTTCCACCGCGAGGCGGCGCCCGCACCGGGCATCCCGTCATCGACGATCGTCGGACATCGAAGGGAGGATGGTGCGCCATCCTCCCTTTCGTCGTCTGCGCGGGTCTCCGTCGTCCGGACGGTGTCGCCCTCGGAAGCGGAGCCGCGATGACGCAACGCACGCTCGTTCTGGCGGCCCTCGCCGCGACCGGTTCGGTCGCGGTCGCCCTCGTGCTTCTGGGTGGCGGAGGGGAGCCTCCCGCGACCCCGGTCGCGGGCATTCAAAGACCGTCGCCACGGAGCCCGACGCTCTACTGCGAATTCTACAACTTCGTCGGGCGAAGCCCCAAGGTCGGCTTCACCTTCGCGATCTCCGACCATGACGAGCGGCCGGTCTTCGCCCAGGTGAGCCAGTTCGAGATGGACGGGACACGGGCCGAGTTCGGCTCCGATTCCCGCCCGATCTGGGCCTTCGACGACGCGCAGGTACCGGCGACCCTCACCTCGCCGGACGGCGCCATCGTCATCAATCTCTACGCCTACGACCGGACGAAGTCGGGTGGGGCGTGGTTCGAGGCGGGCCTGCGCAGCGTGCAGTACCTGAACCTCGACGGGAAGTGCCGACAAGGCGCAGCCTGAACCCGAACCCGCATGTGATTCGCCAAGGTCCGGAGCCGGCAGGCCCCGCCCACGGCGAATGAACGACAGAGACGAGAACACCCGTGAAATTCCTCGACGAAGCCAAGGTCTATGTGCGCTCCGGTGACGGCGGCGCCGGCTGCGTCGCGTTCCGGCGCGAAAAGTTCATCGAGTTCGGCGGCCCCAACGGCGGCGATGGCGGCCGGGGCGGCGATGTCTGGGTCGAGTGCGTCGACGGCCTCAACACGCTGATCGACTACCGCTACCAGCAGCATTTCAAGGCCAAGAAGGGCGAGCACGGCATGGGCTCGAACCGCCACGGCGCCAACGGGGCGGACGTGGTGCTGAAGGTTCCCGCCGGCACCGAGATCATCGCCGAGGACGGCGAGACCCTGATCGCCGACATGACCCATGTCGGCCAGCGCGTGCGTTTGGCCAAGGGCGGCAATGGCGGCTTCGGCAACGCCTATTTCACCACCTCGACGAACCGCGCCCCGAAACACGCCAATCCGGGCCTGGAAGGCCATGAGCAATGGATCTGGCTGCGCCTGAAGCTCATCGCCGATGCCGGCCTCGTCGGCCTGCCCAATGCCGGCAAGTCGACCTTCCTCGCCACGGTGACGGCGGCGCGCCCCAAGATCGCCGATTATCCCTTCACCACCCTGCATCCGGGTCTCGGCGTCGTCCGCTCGGACGAGCGCGAATTCGTGCTCGCCGACATTCCCGGCCTGATCGAGGGCGCCCATGACGGGGTCGGCCTCGGCGACAAGTTCCTCGCCCATGTGGAGCGCTGCCGCGTGCTGCTCCACCTCGTGGAAGCCACGAGCGAGCATGCCGGCAAGACCTACAAGCTGGTGCGGAAGGAACTGGAAGCCTATGGCAACGGTCTTGCCGACAAGCACGAGATCGTGGCCCTGTCGAAGTCCGACGCCGTCGATCCCGATACGCTGAAGGAACAGGTGGCGCGACTGAAGCGGGCCTCCAAGTCCAAACCGCTGATCCTGTCTTCGGCTACCGGCCTCGGCGTGCAAGACGCTCTGCGTGCGATCACCCGCGAGATGATGGAAGCCAAGGCGGCCGATGCCGAGGCACAGCCGGCGGAGGCCTGGCAGCCGTAAACGAGCGTTTTGTCTGCCGCGCGACTCGCGATAGAGTGCTTCGATGTCTATTGAAGTCCTTTATCTGCTGAGGAAAGACGATCCGGGAGCCGCGCTCCGGGATTTGGACGACGTGACCCTGCTTGCGGATGTGACGAGCGATGACGGTGTGACGATTCCAGTCGGCACGGCAGGGACGATTGTCGGCGTCTGGCGTGACGGCGAAGCGTTTGAAGTCGAGTTCGCGCTCCCCGAGGGAGCAGTGGCGACGGTGCATGCCGGGGCGTTGACCCGCACGCGGCGTAGCGCCTCTTGAGCCGAGATCTACCTTCGATCCGTGGTCTGACGATCAGCGAGGACAAGGTGACTCGCTACTGTCTCAATATCGATCATCCGCGCGGTGGCCCGAAGGCCAGATTTCTGCTCCGCTTCGGTTTCGAGGCTGGCGAGCCGCGTGTCCTGCAGGATTCGCTCGCCGATCACCTTCTGCTCGCTCCGGACGCATGGACGATCTCGACTGCGCAAGGCGACACCAAGATCGTGTGCGAAGGGCCGATCACTTCACCGGATGGGCGGCACCCCATGATCCGATCCGTCTGGATGCTGGAGGATGGATTCGCTGCTTTCGTCACCCTCATTCCTCTTTCGCGGGGAAAGCCGAGTCCGATAGCGTGAGGCGACGGGTCGGTATCGCCAAGACCCATGCGCTGCCGCTGCTGTTCAACGGCGAGGACTTCGTTCACACGGATATCGCGTTCGCCTACACCCCCGTGCCATGACCTCTTCTCCCCAGACCGCCCCGTCCC